>JBBUBK010000044.1:12427-23739 GCA_038058265.1 Patescibacteria group bacterium | reverse complement strand
GGTTTGCCCGCCCTCCTGTGCCCGCCTTTGGAGGGGCGCCCGCCCGCCATTTACCCGCCGGTTTATCCTTCTGGAGCGGGGTGTTTTTTTGTGCCAGCACTGCTGGCGCGCCGCCATGTTTTTATCATAACTTATATAAATGTCAACCGACACTTTTAAAATATTTATTTTTTAAAAACGAAATGGCATGCACCCCTTTCTTCAGACATCTTTTTCCACATAAATCAACCTTTGGCGGCAATAGCATAATGCTTTGACGGCGGCATTCCAATAGAACTCTGGATGCGCTGGTTATTGTAATAATACATCTGATGGTAAATCTTTTCAATCAGCTGTCCTTCGTTTTCAAAGCGGTTGGTATTTTCCAGCTCCAGTTTGAAATTTGAATAGAACGATTCCTGATAGCCGTTTTCCCACGGACTGCCCTTCCGGCTCATGGAAACTGTGACGCCCAAATTTTTCAAGAAATCGGCGTGTTCCTCACTCTGATATTCAGAGCCCTGATCAGTGTGGAAGTATTGAGGCAATTTGCCTCTTTTTTTAATCGCGTCCAAGACAGCCGACTTTACCAGATACCTGTTGTGCCTGTCCGAGATGGCGTAACCGATTATCTCCTTGCCGTAGACATCAATAACCGTGGCCAGATACAGAAATTTGTCTTTGTGTCGGATGTAGGTGAAATCCGCGGCCCAGACGATATTGTGTTTATCAATTTGGAGCGTTTTCAGATGGTTGCTATATTCGGCCACCGGCAAACCGACATCTCTCTTTTTACCGAATTTTCTGCGGCAGAGACGGGGCTTCAACCCGTTATTCCTCATTATCCGGAGGATCTTCTTGCAGTTCTTTTTAAGGGCGGCCGCCACGCGCCGGTAGCCGTAAGCCGGATTGGACTCCATCACCTCGGTTATTTCGTTCTTAATTTTTTCATCCTCAATCTTTTTCCTTGATCGATAGTAGAGCGTTGAACGGGCAATGCCCAATTTTTTGGCCAATGATCTCTTTTGAATCATTCCTTTGTTTTCGCCTGCCAACTTTCTGGCCCTAGCGATTTTTTTTCCCCTTGCCGGACTCCAGCATCAGTTCGGCGATAATCATTTTCAGTTCATTGTTTTCCCGCTGCAGTTTCCCGACTTTCAGGGTATCGGCTCCAATTTTGCCCTTTCCCAGCCAGGCGTAGATGGTACCGACGGCAATGCCAAACTCTTTGGCTGCCACCGAGGCAGGCACTCCCTCATTTTTTATCTTATTGACTATTTTATCCTTTATTTCTTGGCTTATTCTTAGGGCCATATTTTGGTAGGCAGGTTAATTCTTAAATTCGGTCTTTATACCTTAACTCATTGCCGAATTATATGGAAGACCGTGTCCGAATTTTGGGGTGCATGCCAGAAACGGGATTTTGGCTGGATAAAAAGATTTCTCGGCTAAACGCAACATTGTGGATGAATCTTTCCCGATTGAATATAAAAGTACCAGATTTTTGAAATTTGAAGCAACTTCGCGTATTATCTTTATGCTTTCCGCTTCCAGCTGCCGCAAAAGGTTAATGTTATAATTTTCAGACATAGATTCATAAATCCTATATGAATTAACCCGACTATGCTAAACGCTGATATAAAACTTCGGACCTGCAAACTTTATTGCCGGCAGTCTTATTATTCCATTCTATATTATTAAAGAACCCTTTTACAAATTCATTCTTGGAATTGAGGCCTATCTGAAAAATAATCTTTTCTGCAGTTTTAGGCATTATTGGCCAAAGCATCAAAGCAAGATGACGCAGAGCTTCGCATAAAAGACCAATGAGGTCGTTAACATCCTGACTTTTCCCAACCTTCGCTAAAACCCACGGTTGTTTAATTGTAATTATCTGGTCACAGATGGTAATTAACTTCCATGTTTCCTCCAAAGCATGCACAAAATCAAAATTATTTAGGCACTTTAAATAAATGGGCCAAATTTGTTCAATCAAAAATTTAATAAATACGGCATCTTGTTTTTTAGATCTGGGTACCACACCATCGCAATATTTTTCTACCATTACTAAAATACGATTAACCAAATTACCCAGCCCATTGGCCAAATCACCATTGTATCGGCTTTTAAATTTTTCAATAGAAAAATCCCCATCATTATTAAAAGGAATTTCACGAGCTAAAAAATAGCGTATTGCATCTAAAGGGTATTCTCTTACAATTTCTATAGGATCAATCACGTTGCCTATTGTTTTGCTCATCTTCTTCCCATTTATCGTTATCCAACCATGTACGGCAATTTGTTTAGGCAACTCTAATCCGACTGACATAAGCATGGCCGGCCAAATTAGTGAATGAAAACGATTTATTTCTTTACCAACAATATGAACATCAGCCGGCCAATATTTTTTAAACAATTCATCGTGGTCACTGCCATACCCCAAGGCCGTTATATAATTTGTTAAAGCATCAAACCAAACATACATCACTTGACTATCGTCTCCTGGAACCGGAATACCCCAAGACAATTTTTCTTTAGCGCGTGAAATAGAAATGTCTTCTAATCCTTTTTTTAAAATATTATACATCTCATTGTAACGACTTTCCGGATAAACAAAATCTTTGCGCTGTTCAAATAAAACTTCCAATAGTTTTTGGTATTTTGATAATCTAAAAAAATAATTTTCTTCTTCCAATACTTCTGGTGCATATAAATGATCGGGGCATTTCCCATCCACTAAATCCTTTTCTATCTTAAAAGCCTCGCAGCCAACACAATATAACCCAGTATAAATTTTTTTGTAAATATTACCATTAGCGAGTGATGCTTGCCAAAATTTTTGTGCCCCCTTAATATGGCGATTCTCCGTGGTACGAATAAAATCACTATTAGAAATATACCAATCATTTAATAACCTACGAAATATACCAGATTTTTCTGTAGCGTACTCTTCTACAGCGACTCCTTTTTCTTTAGCAGTTTTAAGCATTTTTTGCCCATGTTCATCGGTACCAGTTAAAAAAAACACATCTTTACCTAATAAATATTGGTACCTAGCTACTATATCTGTATATAAAAACTCTAAAGCATGACCAATATGAGGTGCTTCATTGGCATATGGTATGGCTGTGGTTATATAAAATTTTTCAGAAGGCATATCTTAGATCCCAATTTCTAACGCAACAGCGTTAGTTGTTAATTAATTTGTTAAAAACCTCGTAAGGCGTTTGGTAATTCAGTGTTTTTCTTGGCCGGCCGTTTAATTGATGTTGCGCTCTTTTCACTTCGTCTCTGGATACTTTGGTAAAATCGGTGCCTTTAGGAAAATACGGAAAAAACTTTACTTTGTTTAAGTTTTTTTAAAAAATATAACCTGTTCTCCACAATCGATTTCACCATATATAATTATGCCAAATAATCATCAGATAGATAACGAGCAAGTCCATTTTTTTGTAAAAAACTAACCAACACGTCTGGGTTAGTCACCATTTCTACTGGATGGAGACTGTGTAATTTTTTATATTTAACACTACGACAATTAATGTTAATATTATCCACTTCTAAAAAACAAAAAATTTTGTCGAGTGTTTTAACCGCCTTTTCAGGAGAAGATAGATCGGCATAATCAATATGAATATTAGGCAAACCATTTATCAATGTCTTAATAAACGTTGGCTTGTAAAGCGATGAAATTTGAGACGCTAAATAATTGACAAAATCTTTAGAAATAAATTTAATAATATCCTCTTCTTTGTTGGGTGGAGTTAATGTGCTCCACCTATTTGAGTCGGTCGCTAATTTTAACGATAAATATTGTTGTAAAATATTTTTTCTATCCAAAAAAATAATCTTTAACCCATGGCGATAATTTTTGATAATATACAAAAAATTTCTTAACCAATAGTATGTAGCTTCCATGTCAGATTCTAAGGTACCATGATAACGCAAGCCCCAAAACATCTTACAACCAACGGTATACTTTTTATCCGGCCAAAAAGTATCGCTAAACAAAAGATCGGCTGGTATATCAGAAATTTTATCAGATGAAAAATTTGAATAATTATTCAATCCTTTAAAATGTGTCTTAAAAATATTTTTATTACTTGGGTAATCAAATGAGTGATTTAACATTAGAGTCTCGTGATAATCTCTTATTTCTGGGTGCAAGGAAAGAAGGGAGTATAAATAAGTACTACCACATCGCGGACTGGTTATCACTATGTAGGAACTAGGTATTTTCGCTTTTATTTTTTTCATAATTAACAAGATATTTATGACAATGAGATATACACAACGCCCTTTTGGCCGTGCACGGCTCAGCATGAACATTTGAAACAAACGTTCCTTCATATAAATTACCTAAATTATCGGAAGTGCTCGCGCACCTTCGTACTCTACCGTCTACTTCAACTTTAAAAAATTTCTTCCCAGCATCACACTGCATACCTTCAAAATGCACATCTCCTTCGAGATAAGATTTACTTAACTTATAATCATTATTGAACGAATTTATCTTCCTTTTTTCATCACTAGAATAATTATCAGGATAAAGTTTTCCTTTATAGACACCTTTAAAAATTTTCCCTGCCACATATTTTATACCAGAATCTCTTAAAATTTTTGCATCCTCCGAGAACCTGTCAATTAGCGGAGGATATAAAACATAAAAAACAGTTATATTAAATCCTTTTTGCTGAAGCATTAACACATCTGATATAAATTTTTTTACCGGGATATTTAATCTTTCCCTTTCGAGAATATGCAAAGCAGCATAAATTCCCACAACATGCTTTGGATTAATGGATTCGACAAATTGTACAATTTGTGGTATGGACAAATTTGTATTTATGCTAATATAATGCTTCTTTGTAATTTTTTTACAAAATTCAATAAAATTTGGAAAAAGAAATGGCTCCCCTCCTGACATATAAATATGGCATGTTTTATTAATATTTTCAAAAGCATTGAGTATCTGTTCGAATGAATAATTTATTTTTTGATTTTTATTTAAAACGGCTTTTATTTGCGGATGGCAATAAATGCAATTAAAATTACAATTATTAGTCAAATGCCAATCAAAACTTATTTGGATGTTTTGTTTCATAAAGATGCGACTATAACGCAAAGGTTCTTAAAGATTTAAAATGCTTAACGGGATCCATTCTGATTATTCTTCGCGGATAAGACTTTATATTTTTTAACCTATTGGTTACTATCTTGTCAATAATTTTACTATCGATAGAGTTGTTATTAAATTTGACAATTATAAACGCTGGATCTGTAAGAAAATGGCCATTTTTGGCTATAATATTAATATAATTTTCTATCTTAAATTTAGAATAAATATCATTTGCTATATCCTGACTCAACAAACTATATATTTTACCAGCATGATGAAGCGGATTTTTACCGCTCGACGCCTCAATACTCATTTCACGGTTCAGTGAAATTACACCGTTAAATCGATTTCCTCTACCCACCACCCCAAAGTCACCCTTGTCTAAGGCACTACCAAAAACTGTTAAATATGCTCCAATCTCCTCGTCCTTAGTGTTTATATAGAGCTTGACATAATTATTTTTAGTTATTTTTTTTGCTTTATCTAAAATTACGCTCTTCAACTCAATAATTCTTTGTTTATAAAATAATAAACTTTTCGTCTTTTGTGCAATAAATGGGATACAAATTGTGATGTCAAAAGTATTCGTAAAATTTCTTACTGTTAACACTTTTACATCATAACCTGTCTCAGGAAAATTATTTTTAAATGCCGCTGAATTAATGTAGTTTTCAAGAACTATGGTTAGATATTCGGAAATACTATAACCAGCGTAAGCGCAACAAGCTACCGTGTCGTTGGAAAGATACATCTCTCTTGATTTTTTAAGATCTTGAATATTGTCTGGCATATAAAAGACCTTAGCATGTTCACTGCCAACACCGTCATTTATATCGATAACATAATTGACATATTTAAAAATATCTTTATTTTTAAAAACATTAAATAATACATGCTGAACAGATTGCTTGAATATTTCATTAATATCAATCTTGTATCTACCAACATTAGTCGTGCTTTTCCCAAATAAATATGCAGTTATCGGTTTTAAAATTTTATATTTACCAAAAGTCACATTAACTTTTGCGCCAGACAACAAAACTTTATCTGAAGAATGGTTAAGAATACACCCAAATCTTTTTAAGCAAAATTCCGAATATATTTTTGAATATGTTTCGGCTATTAAATCAGCTAAAGTATCTGGATGACCAATGCCTTTACGTTCTACTACTTCTGTTGCCTCGCCGCTAATTTTTTTATTAAAATTATTAACAATATTTATCATAATTTTATCAATGCATTTATATCAACATCCAGCGCCTTAGCAATTTTTACCAATGTTTCAATCGTTGGATTTATCTGTTTGCTAGCCTCAATATTAACAATTGTATTATTTGATACATCGGCGAGTCGCGCTAATTTTTCTTGTGACAAACCATTCTTTTCTCTCAATTTTTTGATTATTTTTGGTAAATTTGACAATACCATATTATATTGTTAATATTATATTATAATTAACTTTCTACCCATCAACAATATAATGCTACCAAAATAATTGGTCTTTGTCAAGCCGCCTTGGTATACCCCGATGCCAAGCATCGGGGCTTGCCGATTTAATTAGATTCCTCGGAAAGGAGTAAGTGAGCGTGGTCGGACAAAACCTCCACCTGCTCTATTTCCAGGTCGTACTTTTCGGCAATCTTTCGCAAAAGCCTGGCCACCGCCGATTTAATTTCCTTGGTTTTAAAAATGTGCTTACGGTACTTGGTACACCAAGCAACATGGTACCAAAGTTCGTATCGGGCGTGGTTGGTTCTCTTAATACTCATAGGTTTGGTGGTTTAGGTTCACCCTACACCACCAACGGCTTTTGCTCAAGCTTGCCAGCCGCTATCCTTCCCCAGTGCCAAGCACTGGGGCTTGCCGCGGTATTAGTCAAGTGGTGAGTGTACTCAACTACTTCCGAACGAATTAGAATATATCTTAATAAAATCGTCGCCGAAAAATCGGGTTTTCTCGTGATGAGCGGGATACGAGAATCGAACTCGCATCTCATGCTTGGGAAGCACGCATACTACCACTGTACTAATCCCGCTTTAAAGAACCTCGCCAGCGGCGAGGTTCTGCTGTTTGTTTATTTTGTGATAGCTGCTTTGACAAACGGACTATGAACCTTAAGATAAAAATGCACCAAATTGTTTTCTACTAAATTTTTGGCTTCCGTGTCCAGATATTTTTCTAAACTGGGATAGCGGAACAAAATATGGCTGGCCGACACTTTTTCCACATCTATGGTTTTGCCTTTGGCATCCTTGCCCTTTTCCGTTTTGCGATCGTCCAATTTAATAATGTGATAGCCAAATTCCGTTTCCACCAAATTCTGCGTCATCTCCCCTTTCTTCAAAGCAAACACGGCGTCTTCAAAGGCCGGCACCATTTCGCCTGCCTGAAACCAGCCCAAACTGCCGGCAACTTGAGCCGTACCGTCCTCGCCGTACTTGGCCGCCACTTGGCCAAAATCCGCGCCGGCTTTAAGATCTTTTAAGACCGATTCGGCCACGGTTTTTACTTTGGCTCTAAGTGTTTCGTCAGTCTGTAATTTTTCCGCCAATTTAGTTTGCAAAACAAACGGACGCATTACTTTTTCTTCGTAAACACTCAGATTCCAGCCGTAGCGGTCAAACAATTCTTTATTGGCTTCGTCGGCGCTTTTAAATTGCTGTAAAATTTTGGTTTTTAAATCATCCACATCTTTTTGTTCGGCCTTAAGGCCATATTCCTTGGCCAATTGAGTCACCAGCACATTATTAACCAGCCTCCAAAGTACTTGATCGGACATCTGGTCTTCGGTTAAATTGGCCGTTGGACCGTTATTTTTTTTGTCAAAAGCCTGCATGACGTGAATGGCTTTCAAATCATCGGCGTAATCGCTGTAGGCTACGGTTTGACCGTAAACTTTAAGCGCCGGCAAACGCAAGGCCTTAGCCACGGTTAAAGCAAACTTATCAGTACCGGCTTTGGCGTAAACGCGATACAATCCCAGACCTAAAACTCCAACTAAAACCAAAATTGCCAAAACTCCAAAACCGCTTAAGAAAAATTTGAGATTCTGCTTGGCCTTGGGCGAAGCGTTTTGAGTTTGAGCGACATCTTGCTGATTTTCCATAGCCATATACATTTATTAAATAAATAAATTTTAATTAGAGAAAAAATAGCGCCACCATTTTATGGGATTAGAAACGTTGTTCCACTCTACCATTTTTTCGTCAATTTGTCCACTCCTTTTAAGCTGACCGGTGGACTTGATAATGGCCACCCTTTCACCCGGCTTAACTAAGTTAAGCTCGGTCCGGGCTTTTTCTTCCGCAAACTGCCGGGACTGGACATATTTTAAAATTTCCAAGGATTCTAATTTTTTGGCCGATAAATTCCGGGCTTCATTCTGCAACCGGCTAATTTCCGCCCGCATCTGGTAATCCTGATAGAAAGACCGGCCAAAACTAAACAGTAACCCAAAAATTACCAACACCGCCCCGACTAAAAACCAGGGTGAAAAGAAAAAGTTTTTCCAGTGATTATTTTGCGATGGCATAACACCACGATTGTCATTCTGAACGAAGTGAAGAATCTCTGTCCATTACCCCGACAGGGATCCTTCGCTTTGCTCAGGATGACAGTTCTGTTTCTTCTTCGCCCTCGTCTACCTCTACTTCTATAAACTCGGCGGCGATTAAAGTTTTAACCTCTTCCAATTGTTCGTCGGACAGGTGGGGAATTATTTTAACAAAGCTGGCGTAAACCAACTGCGGGTTGGCCAGGTGTTTGGCTTGCCTAAAATTTTCTTGGTTGTCGGCGATAAAAGTTTGACAGGCCTGTGGTTTGTACACCCCTTTGGCCTCCAGCAATGTCTGCCCGCTTTTGGTTTCTATCACCACGGTGCCGTAATTAAATAAACTGGGCATAAGGCCTTTTCTTTCCACAAAAATATCCCTAATTTCCGGATAAGCCACTATGGAAATAATTTCATTAAACCAGCCGGCGCGATAAATATCCACCACTCTTTCGCTGGTAATAATTAGACGGTTGGCGCGGCTAAAAAACCAGGCGCGGAAAATAAAAAACAGACCGACGACGATGCTGACGCCAAAAGCCGCATAGCCCCAATTACCCGCGGCCCAAAGTTGAAACATAAAAAAAGCCGGCGCCAAAACTAAAACCAGTCCCAATAAATATTGCCAAATGTAAATTAAGCCATAGCGATAGATAGTGGCTTTTATTTCTTCGCCCTCGCGCAGATGAATTTTTTTGGACAAGCTCATAAAGAAGATAAAATTTCTTTGGTTATCTTACGGTCGTCCCACGGCAATTTTTTACCATGCGCCTGAACAATGCACGGCTCGGTGCCTTTGGCGGTAATGGCCACGATATCCCCTGCCCCGGCCAGTTTTATCGCCCTGGTGATGCCTTGGCGGCGGTCAACTTCCACAAACAAATCCACGCTGTCTTTTTTGCCCGCGCGACGGGCGCCGACCGCCAACATTTCGGCAATTTGGGCCGGATCCTCATCAAAACAATTAACGTCGGTAATAACCACCACATCGCAAAGTTGTCCGGCAATCTCCCCCATTTTATCGCGTTTGCCGACATCTCTCCCGCCGCCATCGGAACCAACCACGCTAATAAGTTTGTTGCCAACACCGAGTAGCGGACGCAAAGTTTGAAAAAGCGAAGTTAGGCTTAGCGGCTCATGGGCGTAATCCACTATCACTTTAAAAGGTTGGCCAATATTAATAAATTCCATTCTCCCCGGCACCACACTTACGCTGGAAAGGCCGGTGGCAATTTTATCATCAGGAATTTTTTGGCTTCGGGCCACAGCCACAGCCGCCAGGGCATTGGAAACATTGAACGCGCCGAGGATGTTTATCCTATATCTCTTATCTCCTATCATAAAATCCGAGCCCTGAAGATCTGAACCTTGAATCCTATCGATAACAGGAGATAGGTTATAAGAGATATTATTATTGTTCAGTCCGTAGCCCCATTTTTCATCCGCGTCAAACCCTAAATAATATTCCGCGTTGGGATCGTCCGTGTTGGCCACAATTATTTTAGAAATTTTTTCTCCGTTGATAATTTTGTTTGGCTCTTTTTTTAAATTGGCAAAAATTACGCCTTTATCTTTTTTTAAATTCTCAAATCCGCCGTGGGCTTCCACGTGTTCCGGCGCCAGGTTGGTAAAGACCACTACATCGTAGTGTAGGCCGTAATGCCGAGATTGTAAAATTCCCTGTGAGGAAGTTTCTACCACCGCATACCGGCAACCGGCTTTTACCATTTCTTTTAACATTTTTTGAATCTCGCCCCGGCCCAGCATGGTCATTTTTTTATCATTGAGCCAGCGCCTGTCCGCAATCTGAAATTCCGCCGTAGTTAACATGCCCACTTTATTATGCTCGCTTGCTTCGCCGGAGCCTTGCGAAGGTGAGCCCGCTTCCAAGGCCGAAGCGATAAAACGGCAGGTGGTGGATTTGCCTTTGGTGCCGGTAACGCCCACGACAATTAATTTACGCGCCGGCCGGCCGTAGAACCAGTAAAAAAAGACCGCTAAACAATAATGATAAAACTTTTTCATAAAAATTTTAACTCCGCAGACTGACTTCGTAAACCACCTGCTCCAATTTTTGCAGAGCCTGTTTGGCCTGATCAAATTTTTGGCGGTTGTAGCCGGTTAGGTCCATATCCACCAGTTCGCCGATAATTTCGGCCGCGGCATCATAACATTTTTTAACGGCTTTAAAATTTTTCTCCGTGGCCGATTTAATGGCGTAGCGGTATAATTCACCAGGCAAATCGCACAATCCGCCCACAAAAGTGTCGGAATCCACTTTTAGCTTGTCAATTTGACCCAATTCTTTACCACTTAAATATTGGTTAAAAAAGTAGGCTTCGGCGTACTCTTCCAGGGCCGCGCGGTAGGCCCCTTCGTCAAAGATGCCTTCTATATCCTTAAACCTCTTATTTAGCTCTAAGAGCAGTCTTTCCGCCCCTTCCAGCATAATTACCGCCCCCTTTTTATCATCGCGTTGTAGGGCAAAAATGGCCTTTTTAGCCTGTTGCTGAGCATCCCCGGATATTTTTATGACCTCCCGCCTTTGGGCGGCGTAGGATAAAAGATCTTTTCTTACGGCCTGAAAGTACTTTTTATTAAGCATATCTAAAGCAAATTATCCACCGTTTTTGCGGTAGCTCTTGATTTTTTTACAATTTTATT
>JBBUBK010000044.1:10118-12327 GCA_038058265.1 Patescibacteria group bacterium | reverse complement strand
AAAGCAAATTATCCACCGTTTTTGCGGTAGCTCTTGATTTTTTTACAATTTTATTATATCATATAAAACGTTCAGATGTCTAACTACGACCCGGTAGCTCAGCTGGTAGAGCAATTCCCTTTTAAGGAAGAGGTCCTGGGTCCGAATCCCAGCCGGGTCACAAAAATAAAAATCCGTCCCGAGTACTCGGGACGGATTTTTATTTTATTTTATTTTATTTATTCTTTACTTCAACTCCACCGTAAAGCCCACGCTATTTTCCGCGAGCAATTCGTTGCTCTTAAAGTCATAAGCGCGGATGCGGATGGTGTAGTCGCCGGCAGCCAATTTGCCAATGGACTGGGTAAAATTAGCGCTATCTTTCTCGCCCACAGCCATTACCCATTTGCCCTTGGCGGTGGAAATTACCTTGCCAGCGCTATTTACCAGCTCTCTTACCATTCTTACATCGTGCTTAACACCGGTATTATTGGTGTAAGAATATTTGAGTTTAAGAGAGGAAGGCAGGGCGACATTGGATTTAACTTTCTTTAGGGCAGCCGTGTCAAAGGCAATATCGGCGACGGATGTTTCAATGTTTAGAGTAAAGTACTTCTTTTTTAACTTTTCCATTTCTACTTTAAAACTGTTATCCGCCAAAACTTTACCTTTAAGATCCAGGATACGCACACGCTCGGTGTATAAGCCGGGTTTTAGATTGCGTGGCATGGCCTCGTTAATTTTGCCGGTAAAGCTTACGCCTTTTTTAAGTGTTTTATTGGTTGTAGAAGATTTAACAACCTTGCCCTTGCTGTCTAGAAGTTGACGCGCGATTCGTACCTGTACGGTCTTGCTAGTCTCATTCTTATAGACGTAGGTGAATTTTAACGCCGCGCCCGGTTGATAGGAGGCCATGGTGGGAGGGGTGATAGCCACCGCCGAATCAAGATTGCTAACTTCTATTGCGCCCGTCACCGCTGCCGCAGCCGGAGTGGCCACTACGGGAGTAACAACAGCTACCGGCGTGGTAACCGCCGGAGTAGACGCCGCAAAACCGCTGCCGGCCGCGCCGGTAGACCCGCCGCTATTGCCGACATAGGAGGAACCAGTATAACTGGCCGTATCAGAACCAGTATCGCTGGCATCCTTAGAATCAGTAAAAGCCAGAGTTAATGTACCCGGACCGGACACCTCAAAGACGCCGCTATCGTTGGTCTTGGCGCTGGTTACGCTAAAGGTAAGCGCGCCGCTGCGGAAGATACTAGTATCAACACCCGTCTCCGTTAAAGTAATGGTTTCCGAATCGGAATAGGTGTTAGCCGTAACTATGGTGGTGGTGACGGTATCTACGGCCGTGGCGTCAAGGTTTCCATCCGAATCTTCAACCGTGATATAAACCGAGTCGGAACCGGTATTATAGGAAGCCACTTCGGTGCCGGAACTGTTCGTGAGTTTGGACGAAGTGAGCGGGTGTTTAATGAATCCGGTCTCGGTGGTGGTGCCGTTGTTGTCATAAGTACCGGCCGCGGAAAGATAGAAAGCCGCTGGAATGGTTAAGGCGCCATTATTGGTGAAGGAGTTGCTGGAGGTAACATTACCGCTAAAGGTGCCATTGGCATTTAGAGTAAGGTTGTAATAAGTGCCAGTGGCGACGACAGCGGAGGTGCCGGCGTAAATAACGGTGGAAGTGTTGGCGGTAAAGGTACCGTTAATGACCATCGGCTGGCCAGAAGCTTTGGTTAAGCGGACGGTGTAACCTCCGGCGCTTAAGGTTCGAGCGGTGCTGATAGTTAGAATGTTAGTGGTAGTAACATTGCCCACCAAGCTGTTGGTGCCGTCAACGGTTAGGTTATACAGCGTAGTAAGACCCGTTCCGCCCAAGGTCTTAGTGGTGCCGGTGGCCGTCACTGTGCCCGAGGTTTGGGTGATGGTGCCGGAGTTGGCGAGGTTACCGCTGGCATAAAGATTGTAGGTGGCTAGATCCAACGACTTAGTGGAGTTGACGGTAAGATCATTGGTTGTGGTCGCGTTACCCGTGAGAGTACCGGCCGTGCCGATAGTTAGGTTGTAATAAGTGGTCGTGGCCACGCCGTTGCTAGTCGCGCCGGCGTAGATGACGTTGGAAGTGTTGGCGGTGAAGACACCGGTGCCGTTAATTAAGAGGGGTGAACCGGTGGCTTTGGTCAGGGTAAGGTTAAAGGTCGCGCCAGCCAAGGACTTGCCGGTATTG
>JBBUBK010000044.1:0-10018 GCA_038058265.1 Patescibacteria group bacterium | reverse complement strand
TGCCGGAGTTAGCGATGTTGCCACCGAAATTTAGATTATAGGTGGCGAGGTCAAGCAACTTGACGGGGTTAACGGTCAAATTGTTAGTGGTGGAAGCGGCCGCGCCCAAAGTGCCGACCGTGTTGACAATCAGGTTGTAGTATTCGGTTCCGGCAATGGTGGCGCTGACGTCGCCGGAGTAATTGACGGTAGAGGTACTGGGGGTGAAAGTACCGGTAATAACTAGTGGGGCGCCGGTGCCCTTAGCAAGCAATAAAGTATAACCGGCCGCGTCTAAGGACTTGCTGGCGTTGATGGTAACCACGCCGGTGCTGGTAACATTGCCCACCATTTGAATGGTACCGGCGATGGTTGTAGTGGGGAGGGTGATGACGCCCGCGCCGCCAATTGTCTTGGTAGTGCCATAAAATTCCAAATTACCCACTGTTCCGCCCGAAAAGGTGCCGGCCGCGCCTACCGCTAAATTGCCGCCGATTCTAAAAAGTCCAGCTCCTCCCGCAAGGGTGGTGGTACCGCCGTTTTGGGTATAATTGCCGGTGGTGGTGGCCGCGGCGACGCCGATGGAAATAGTACCGGAATAATCAGAGTTAACGGTAACCGAAGCAGTGGTGGTCACGCCCGCATCCCAGGTGGCGCCGAGGGAAGTCTTAGCGCCGCTAAAAACCAACGCGTCGTCTTCGGTAATAGTACAACTGCCGCCCGCGCCATTATCCCAGTTAGCGCCAACACTCATGACAGCGCTGGAAGAAGCGGACCAGGTGCAGGTTTCGGCCTTGACTGGAGTTACATTTCCAAATAAAAATCCAGCTATGGCCAACATAAAAATTGCCATTAAGGAAATTTTCTTGTTTCCTAATAGCCCTAAAAAATTCTCCTTGAACATAACTTTATGTTTAAAAATAAAATTTAATATATAATTAATAAGCGGATGAGCGCCTATTTTTATATATTATACACCTTTTTGACTAAAAATTAAAGCGCAAGCCCTTAACCTGTGGATAACTCAAAACCATTGCCTTACCCTAATTTTTGCCGTATAATACGTTTTTATGAAAATCTCTTTCTTTACCCTGGGTTGCAAACTCAACCAGGCCGAAACCGATGAATTGAAAAAAGAACTCCAAAAAATGGGTTTTTTGGCGGTGCCCTTTAAAGCCAAAGCCAATATTGCCGTAGTCCGCGCCTGCGCCGTAACCTGCGGGGCCAGCCGGACCACAAGGGAAACAATCCGCCAAGCCAAACGCCGCGGGGCTTATGTTATCGCCACCGGCTGTTTGGAGCACAAAAATCTGCCGGAAATTGATTTTATGGCGAAGAATAATGAGGAGGTTATAAAACACCTCCAAACTGTCATTCTGAACGGAACGAAGTGTAGTGAAGAATCTCTGTCCGCTCACCAAAACGACCCGACAGAGATCCTTCGCTTCGCTCAGGATGACAAAACCACGGAGCCAATCGACCGCACTCGCGCGTTTATTAAAATCCAGACCGGCTGTAATTTTAATTGCGCCTACTGTGTTATTCCCTCTTTTCGTGGCCGGGCAGAGAGCGTCCCAACCAAGGAAATTATTAAAAAAATAAAACAAGCGGAAAAAGAGGGTTATAAAGAAGTAATTTTAACCGGCGTTAACGTTTGTCAATACCGCAACGACTCACACCACCCCGCGCCCCTCCTCCATAAGGAGGGGGCAATTAATCTCGCCGGATTATTAAAGCGGATTCTCACGGAGACAAAAATCCCCCGGATTCGCTTAGGTTCGCTTGACCCCCGACTTATCTCCGATGAATTTATTAAACTTTTTTCTAACCCGCGTCTTCTCCCCCACTGGCATCTTTCGCTCCAATCCGGCTCGGACGAAATCTTAAAAAAGATGCGTCGGGGCTACACCGCCAAACAATACCAAACAATCGTTAAAAAAATCCGGGCCAAAAACCCTCTTTTTTCATTAACCACCGACATTATTGCGGGTTTCCCTGGCGAGACGGCCAAAGATTTTAAAGCCACTTGTAATTTTGTTAAAAAAATAAATTTTACCAAAATTCATGTTTTTCCGTTTTCACCACGGCCGGGCACGGACGCGGCTAAAATGCCTGGCGCGGCGCAGGACAAAATAAAAACCGAACGAGTTAAAAAATTAATAAAAATTGCGAATAGTACCTCGCGCGAGTTTATTAAAAAATTTATTGGCCTTTCTCGGCCGGTGCTTTTTGAACATAAAAAAACCGCCCTTTCAGGTGGTTACGCGCCGGAATATTTTACGGTAAAATATAAATCCTCAAAAAATCTGCAAAATAAAATTGTAGAGGTTAAGCTTGCTTCTTCGTCAATTCTTCAATAATCGCCACAATTCTCTCCGGCTTGGCCGGGGGCAGAACGGTTTTAAGCCGAACGCCCAAGTTTTGGCGTTTTTCCGGCAGTTCCATTAATTCTTTTACCACTTGCGCCAGTTTTAAGCCGTCATCAGTGCGTTCGTCCAACACCACGGCAGCGTTATTTTTATCCAAAAGATTGGCATTGTCTTCCTGATGCGTGCCGGAAATAGGCACTAAAACCAACGCCTTAGAGAGTGAAGCTGCTTCGGTAATGGTGGCAAACCCGGCCCGGGCAATAACCACCTCGGCCAGAGCGTAGGCGTCCTTCATGTCTGTGGTTAAAAATTGATAAGGATGATAATTGGGAAAAAGAGCGCCGGCGCGGTCGGAAAGTTCGTGCGGACGGGTTTTGCCGGTTAAGTGAATTATCTGCCAATTTTGCGGCCAATTAGGCATCGCTTCCAGCACCATTTTGTTAATGCGCGCCGAGCCGGTGCCCCCGCCCAAAGCCAAAATTATCGGCGCGTCCGGCAACAGATTAAATTTTTGGCGCGCCACCATTAAATCCGGGTGGTCCAAATCCCGCACCGGATTGCCCAGCCATTCGGTTTTTTTAACGGAAAAACATTCCAAAGAATCACGCAAAGCCACGGTAATTTTTTTGGCCGTGATAGCCATAAGCCGATTGGCGAGTCCCAATCGCAAATCCTGCTGATGCACCCAGGCCGGCACGCCCAGCGTGGCGCCGGCCAAATGAAGCGGAACGCTCACAAACCCGCCGGCGGTAATTAACAAATCCGGCTTTTCGTGCCAAATTAAAAATAAAGACTGCCAAAAAGCAAAAAAGACCTTTATCATGTCCACGATATTCATGAGAGAAAAATACCGGCGCCACTTGCCGGCGTTGATGGTAAAAAAAGGAATTTTATAACTTTCTACCAGTTCTTTTTCCGCGCCGGTTTTGGTGCCCACCCACACGAACTCGGTCTCCGGATGAACGCGGCGGTATTTTTCCGCGATCGCGAGCAGGGGCACTACCGGCCCCAACGTTCCCCCGCCGGATAAAATAATTTTCATGCTAGTAATCTTTAAGTTTGTGCACGATATTCATCTGCTGAATTTTTTCCAGGGCTTTGGCTTCAATCTGGCGAATGCGCTCGCGGGTTACGCCGAATTCCTGGCCCACTTCTTCCAGGGTATGGGTCACGCCATCGCCCAAGCCAAACCGCATTTCCAAAATACGTTGTTCACGCGGGGACAAATCCTTAATAGCATCTTTAACATAGTCGCGCAAAATTTGCAGGGCGGCCGAGCGGTCGGGCGAAACATTTTTTATGTCTTCAATAAAATCGCCCAAGGCGGTATCGTCGTCGTCATCGCCCACCGAAACTTCCAGCGACACGGTATCCTGCGAAATTTTAATGATGTGATTAATTTTTTCCACTTCCTCGCCCATTTCAGCGGCCAGCTCCTCGGGTGTGGGATCGCGGCCCAAATCCTGCGTTAACCGGCGCTGGACCTGTTGAAAACGATTAATGGTTTCTACCATATGCACCGGAATGCGGATGGTGCGCGACTGGTCGGCCAGGGCCCGGGTAATGGCCTGGCGGATCCACCAGGTGGCGTAAGTGGAAAATTTATAACCCTTGCGGTGGTCAAATTTTTTAACCGCGCGAAAAAGTCCGATGTTGCCTTCCTGAATCAAATCCAAAAGTGAAAGGGTTTTGCCCACAAATTTTTTGGCAATGGAAACCACCAGGCGCAAATTGGCCTCAATGATTTTGCGCTCCGCGGCCCGGTCGCCGCGTTCTTTACGTTTGGCCAGAGCGACTTCTTCCTCGCCGGATAAAAGCGGAATTTTGCCGATTTCGCGCAAATACATCTGAATGGAATCCGAAGAAATTTCACCCAGGTCAAACGGGCTATCCATATCCGGCTGATGGCCCTGAAATTCTTTAAGGAGGGCGGCCTGCTGAACCTTGCTGCCCAAAAGGCTGACCGGATTATCCACTACGGACACCCCGCTTCTTTCCATCAAATCCAAAAAACCCTCATACAAGTCCAGGTAGTACTCGGGACGGGGCAGGGCCAAAAGCAGTTCGGTTTCGGTGATAAACCCGCGGTTGCGGCCTTTGGTAATAATTTTCCAAAGGTCGTGGCTGGTCGGTTCTACAATCGGTTCCGGCGCAATTTTTTTCGCGGACTTTTTTCCATGCCTACCGGCAGGCAGGATTTTATTTTTTTTCTTCAAAAACTTAGCGGATCTTTTAACCGGTTTGGCTTTTTTAATTTTGGGATGCTTCTTATGGCGAACAGTCTTATTTTTTTTTCCGCCCGAGGCGGATCCGCCTTTGGTGGAAACTTTTTTGGGCTTCTTCCCCCTCTTTTTTGGCATAGTGTTTAAATTAATTCCATTATCTGTTTAGTGAGTTGTAATTCTTTATTATGATCACCGGCTTCTTTGGCTTGTTTTAATTCTTTGGTTAATTCCAGCCGGCGTTGTTTGACCCAATATTTTTTAATTTCGGTGATGGTTTTGTTAATCTCCTCCAAAGCCTGACTCTCGGTAAAATCCGCAAAATCTTTCTCCGCCTGGAGTAATAATAAATCAACGGGGCTCTCCCCATCAATATTCAATTCTTTAGATAGAAGGGCGCTGTCTATGTGTCCCAGACTATTATATTGCTTTTGCGCCGTTTCGTAAAGGAGCTGATGCCGCCGGCCATTAAAATATTCCTGCCGGGCTTGACTCGCGGCCGCGGCAAAAAGTTTGGGAAACTTTAAAATTAGAGCCCAAAATTCATTAAGCAGTAATTCAAACCGGTCATGTTGAGGCGCTTTAAGGGGGGCTTCCGGCGCGGGCGAGCGCTTGCCGTATTTTTTTATTTTCTTCAATTCATCTTTTAATAAATTCTGATCCACTTCCCACTCCTCTGCCAGACGTTTTAACCACTCGCCTTGTTCCACGGCAAAAGGGATTTTAAAAATTTCGGCCAAAAGAAAATTGGCGGCCGCCTGTTTTTGTTTGGCGTTTTGTTTGTCAAATTTTTTCGTTGCCATGGCAAAATACCATTCCATGACCGCCTGGGCGTTTTCCACGGCTTTAAACCAAACGGCTGGATTGGTTTTAAGGCACTCGTCGGCGTCTTTGCCGCCTTCCGGCGGCAGATTGATTATTTTAATATTAAGACCTTCCACCAAGGCCACATCCACCCCGCGCTTCATGGCTTCCTGCCCGGCGTTATCGGCGTCAAAGGCCATGGCCACATTACCGCTGTAACGCTTAATCAATTTTACCTGTTCGGCCGTGAGCGCCGTGCCCGAGGAAGCCACGACATTGGTCATACCGGCCTGATGGCAGGCAATCACGTCCATCTGGCCTTCCACGATTACGGCCAAATCTTTGGCTTTAATTTCGGTCTTGGCTTTGTTTAAACCATAAAGCACGCGCGATTTGTCATAAACCGGAGTTTCGGGCGTATTAACATATTTGCCCCCGGCCTCGGGATTTTCTATTAATTGCCGGCCGGTAAAACCCACCACGTTATTATGCGTGTCCCAAATAGGAAACATAATTCGACCGCGAAACCGGTCGTAAAAACCCCGACCGGTGGCGGCGTTCGCCCCATCGCGTTTAATGGTTAAGCCGGACGCTACCAAATCATCTATACTAAAACCCTTTTTAAGCAAATAACCGGTGAGTAAATTCCATTGGTCGGAAATAAAACCCACCTGCCAGGCAGTAATGGTTTCTTTTTTTAAACCGCGTTTTTGCAGATACTCGCGCGCGCCGGCCGAAGCCGGCATTTCCAAAAAAAAGTGATGAAAAAAATAAGCGGCTTTGGCATTGATTTCCAAAATTCTATTTTTTTGGCTTTTATCTATTTCGTTGCGGTAAGTATCTGTTTTAACCCCGGCCCGGTCGGCCAGAAGTTTTAAAGCCTCGGGAAAATCCAAGCCTTCCATTTCTTCCATAAAACTAAAAATATCCCCGCCCTTGCCGCAATTCCCCACGGCAAAATTTTGCGTCACATAAGAATGTATGCCCGATACGGTCAAATTATAAACTTTTCCGATAAAATGGGGGCGTTCTATTTTTTTTACCGGATAGATGGCATAATCCGTTTTTTCATCCTGCCACCAATCCGCATAAGTTGCTTGCGGATCTTCAAACCAAAAAATATTAAAGGCGGGCCGGTGACGCACGCCTTTTTTATCTACTTTTTCTTTGGTTGATCTTATGCTGGGAATAATATTTTGCCGTAATAAAATATTTTTTATTTGCCAAGATAACTGACGAGAAATTGTGGTAATACTGCGATAACCGGCGCGCGACTTCTGGCCACCCTTACTTGTGAAGCCGTCTCCGCGGAAAATTGCTTCTAAAAGAATCCTCTGTTTTTTAGGCGGTAAACATTCCCAGCCAAGCGGGATGTGCTTGTTAGCCGCGCCCTTGCCGCACAAATTCTCAAAAATATTCGCCAAATTTGAATTACAAATTGTAATTTCCGTGCCGGTTCTGTTCTTTTTTTGCCGGCGGCAAATCTTGGCGTCAAAGCCAAAAACTTTTTTTGATAATTTAACAATATCCTCGGCAAAAGCCGATTCATGGTCGCCGAGGCTAAACCTGATATACGCGCGATGGCTGCTGCCCTCGGCAATCCAATAACCAATCAATTTCAAAAAATTATTATCCAGCTTTATTTTATTGGGCAGTTTAGCGATGCGCGGACCGTACCTGAATAATTTACGGTTGGTATAATCGGCGAGCTTTACCGCGCTAATATCTTCTGTCGCACGATCTACCGGGAACAACACATAATCTGATATTTTTAGTTCTCCGGCCTTAATTTTTTCAATTTTATAATCCGAGAAAAATTTGTGCGGACAATGTTGCCGGCAGCGCTTCTGACACAATCTGGTTTCTCTGCTGGATTGCATGCAGTTTTTGGTCCTTATGACAAACAACTCATGATCAGTGGTCATAACTACCGGTTCGTTAGATTTTCTAATCGTAACCTTCATCATTTCCCCATCATAATCCCGTATCAATTCTCTTAAAACCGGCCTGAGCAATCCTTTGTTGGTCATAACCAGTTCTCCTTTTCGTATTGTTTCTATTGATTTCAAACCCGTTTGCGTGTAAATAAATGTCCCTGACGGAAAACAACCAAAACAGTGCCAGATCTGCTTTTCCGGATGCACCATAAACGAGGGGGTTTTCTCTCGATGAAAGGGGCAGTTGGCCCGCCAATTAGCGCCGGCTTTTTTAAGCTGGAGATATTCGCCAATAAGCTGGACAATGTCAATTTTATCTTTAATCGCCGCGATGTCGGTCATAAACTACTAATTTACAATAATCCGAATCCACGAATAATTATGGGTAATCTACCATCTGTTGTCTAAAAAAGCAAACCTTTTCCGCTAATTTACGGGCATTACCATGGCTCAACAACCCCAGATACGATTATAACGATTCAAAACTGATATATTATAACAAAATTTTAGGATAAAAAAAGGCCCTTCCGAAGAAGGGCCAGAGTGACAAAGAGCCGAAGGGTCAGCGAGCCGAAGGGACCTGGGTCCTAAGAATTGCGGGAGAACACCTGGCGGCCCGAGCCCCACCCGCACGGGCCCTCGAC
This sequence comes from Patescibacteria group bacterium, assembly GCA_038058265.1. Taxonomy (GTDB): domain Bacteria; phylum Patescibacteriota; class Patescibacteriia; order Magasanikbacterales; family GWA2-37-8; genus JBBUBK01. The sequence goes on along the minus strand of JBBUBK010000044.1, from coordinate 2,063 downwards.
CGAGTCGGCGTCCACGAACCAGCCACCGACGCGCCAGCGCACGTGCACCGCACACAGAACCCCGTTGGTGTCGCGAACATAGAAGATGTTCGCGTAGCCGGCAGTAGTCTAATCTAGAAGCACCACCTAAATGGTAAAATATGGTTTTATCCATAAGGGTGGCGCGTATGTCAAATGACCTTAAGTTTTACGATCGACAAAAGTTGGAATATTGGCTGAGAACCAAGCAAAGTCTTAGGGCGATAGCCAAAATTATGAAGCGGGACCATTCTGTCCTGGTCCGGGAACTGGAAAGAAATTCGACCGGTGACAGAAAGAAATACCGTGCCGATGTGGCACAAAGATTGTCGAAGAAAAGAAGGTTTAAACAACACAAAGGAAAACTGGACAAATATCCGGAATTAAAAGAGCGCGTGATAGAAGGGTTAAAAAGAGAGTGGAGTCCGGATGTTATTGCCGGTAAATTAAAAACCGAACGAGCCAGACATACGATCAGCCACGAAAGTATCTACCATTACATTTACAATAAGGACGGCCGGTATGAAAATTTGTACCAATATCTGCGGCAGGGGCAAGCAAAACGGCATAAATTACATAGCAGAAAGAAGTGTAAACTAGGCATAGCCGAGCGGAAATCCATCCATTTGAGACCAGAATATATTGATCAACGAAAACGTTACGGCGATTGGGAGAGCGACAGTATGATATTCTCCAGACAGAAAACGATTTTATCCGTGCAGTCCGAAAGAAAATCTAAGTTGATACGGCTGCACAAAGCCATCGACAAGTCAGCCGAGGAAACAAAAAACGCGCTGGTAAAAACCGCTGAATCATTACCTCCAGAGATGTTTTTAACCGTTACTTTCGATAATGGCACCGAAGGAGCGCGACACGCCGAGCTTAAAAGAGAATACAGGATTGAAACTTACTTCTGTGATCCTTTTGCCTCCTGGCAGAAAGGCGGGGTGGAAAACGCCAATAAATTGATTATATACTACTTGCCGAGAAGTGCCGACCTAACGAAATTGACCGACCGGGACATTTACTTGATTCAAGAGAAGCTGAATAACCGGCCAAGGAAGTGTTTGAATTACAAAAGCTCTAATGAAATCATTAATGAAGTGGTGCATTGAAAACTTGACTATTTATGGTACTAAGCGCGATTTGAGTCAGCGAACCGGCCGGCAAAGTGGCCGAAAGAACATCAGAGACTTTATATAACAACTGATTCATTGATGACAGGGCGTTGAGAGTTAAATTCACGGCGTTGTCTATATTGGAGTGATTGCTGGAAACCGTAAGCGGAACTACGATCACCCGAGCGCTATCTCGGTCCGCTTTGGCCGTAAGATAAGCGGATTTGGCCACCGGAAGTTTGCTGACATTTAAAATACTAAGAGTGGAGACAAAATCAATATTGGCAAAGATATTATCCACCGCCAAAATATTATCGGCCTGGATCAGTCCATCATCCAAAACTGAAAGCGAACTCTGGAGCAGAGCCACGGCATCCTCGTAAGCGTTACTTACAATCTGACTGTTTTCCCCGCCAGTGGCCAATTTAAGATTGTTTTCGGCGGTTTTAAGGGCCGCCTCGGCCACCGCTACCGACTTTCACTTGCACTTGGCCCATAGTCCCGGGAACCTCAAAACGCAGCGAGAGATCGCCGGCCGTTTCCACCTGTCCGGTCGCTTCCACGGTTTGAACCAAATTACCCCGCTGAACCTGGACGGTTTCATAAACAGGAGCTTTATTTTGAGCGCTATACTGCCGGTAGCTAATAAATACTATTGCTAAAACAACGGCTAAAATGATATAAAACTTTTTTGTTCTAAAAAAATTCATGAGATTAATATTAAAAAATTTAATGTCAAATTTAGTCGTTTGTCATTCCGAGCGAGCCCTCGCGGGCGACGAGGAATCTCTGGCCGTCGGACACTTAACTGTTATAGTGATTGGGCCAGGGATTCCTCCTTCGTCGTCGGAATGACAGGCGGTGTCCCAATTATTATTTAATTTTTTCCCAGCCCTCGGCCCGAGTTAAATATTCTTTTTTTATTTT
>JBBUBK010000043.1:6338-13189 GCA_038058265.1 Patescibacteria group bacterium | reverse complement strand
CATAATTTTTACAAAATGGTTAGCAATAAAGAAATCATTGAGTTAAAAGGTGTAGTGGAGGAAATGTTGCCGGCCGGGACTTTTCGCATCAAATTAGAAAGCGGGCAGAGTATCATCGCCCATCTTTCCGGAAAAATGCGGTTAAATAAAATCCGGTTGAGCTTGGGAGATATGGTTAAGGTGGAAATGACACCTTATGATCTCACCAAAGGCAGAATCTCTTTTCGGTACTAAAATCCAATTAATTTTCTAAGAGTATCAACCAGTGCGGTGGAGTCTTGACGACGCTAAAGCCGGGCGGTTTATCCGACTCGGTACAGCTTCTTTGCTCGGGACGCTGATATCGCGGCAGTGGTTGGTATTTTTTCTTACCAATTTTATTAACAATGTAGCCAAAAAATTAATTAATGTTGTATGAAAATCCGCGCCTCGGTTAAAAAAATCTGCATGAAGTGTAAAACTATCCGCCGCAAAGGGCGGGTTTTGGTTATTTGCGAAAACCCCAAACATAAACAACGCCAGGGATAAATTTTAAATTAAACATTATATTATGCGTATTGCCGGTATCAATTTACCTAAGGAGAAGAAAATCGGTGTGGCTTTAACCTATTTATACGGTATTGGCCCTACTTTGGCGATTAAAATTTTGGATCAGGCTAAAGTAGATTTAAATATCCGGACCAAAGATTTAACCAGTGAACAGGAAGACAAAGTCCGCGCTTTGGTGGAAAAAAACTTTAAAGTGGAAGGCGATTTACGCCGCGAGGTGATGTCCAATGTTAAACGGCTTAAAGATATCAAATGCTATCGTGGCATCCGCCACATGAAGCATTTGCCGGTTCATGGCCAGCGCACTAAAACCAATTCCCGCACGGTGCGCGGCAATGTCCGTAAAACTACCGGCAGCGGCAAAAAGACGGCTGGCCTCAAAACTTAGAGCAGTGTCATTGCTTCGTCGTCCGCCAGCTGGCGGACTTCCTCGCAATGACAAAAATAATAAAAAATTAATTTCTTAAAATTATGACTGAAGAGCAACAGAAGCCAGTGGCGGAGGAAGCCAAAAAGGCCGAAACCGCCGTGGCTCCGGAAGTCACAACTCCCGCCAAAGGCGGGTCCGCCTTGGGCGGAAAGAAGAAAAAGGTTGCCAAAAGACAAGTGCCCCGAGGCAATGCTTATGTTCAGGCCACTTATAACAATACTATTGTGACTATTACCGATCCCACCGGCAATGTTTTGGGCTGGTCTTCGTCCGGAGTAGCCGGTTTTAAGGGCCCTAAAAAAGCCACGCCTTATGCCGCCACCATGGTGGCCAAGGATCTTATGGCTAAAATTGACGGTTATGGCTTAAAAGAAGTCAATGTGTTTGTTAAGGGCATCGGTGGCGGCCGCGAGTCGGCGGTGCGCGCGCTGCATGCTAATGGCTTAATTATTCTGGCGGTCAACGATGTTACTCCAATACCGCACAATGGTTGCCGCGCTCCCAAGAGACGCCGTGTTTAAGAGATGCGAATGGCACGAATGACGAATAGGATAACACGAATGTAATAAAATATAATCTAAATTATTTATGGCTAGAATTTTAAAAGTAAAATGCGCTCAATGCCGCCGGGCCGGAGAAAAACTCTTTTTAAAGGGTGATCGTTGCGCTGGACCCAAATGCGCCATGCTTAAGCGTAATTTTCCGCCGGGTGAACATGGTCCCAATCAAAAACATACCAAGACTTCCAGTTACGGCAAACAATTAAAAGAAAAACAAAAAGTAAAACGCATTTACGGAATTATGGAACGCCAATTTTCCAACTATGTGGCGGAAGCCTCCAAAAAAGTCGGCGACTCCAGCAAATTTTTGCTCACTTATTTGGAATCCCGTTTGGATAATGTGGTGTACCGCATGGGTCTGGCTAAATCCCGCACATTGGCTCGCCAGGTAGTTACTCACGGCCATATAACGGTTAATGATAAAAAAGTGGATATTCCATCTTACCGCGTGCGCGTGAGCGAGATTATTTCTTTGAGCCAAAAAGGCAAAGGCAAAAAGGGCTTTGAAAATATGGAAGAAAAATTAGCCAAAGTGGAAGCCCCGGGTTGGCTGGGAGTGGAACCCAAAACCGCCGGCGCTAAGATTTTAAACACGCCGACTTTGTCCAATCCCAATTTCAACGCCAAAGCCATCATTGAGTTTTATTCTCGTTAATTTTAAATTTTATTCGTATGGAAAATTTACTTTTACCATTTAAAATAGAGTTTAACGAGGGCGCTACGCCGAACACCGGTTCGGTGTCTATCAGCCCGTGTTATCATGGCTATGGCACTACCCTGGGCAATGCTTATCGCCGGGTGCTTCTGTCTTCTTTGCCGGGCGCGGCCGTGGAAGCCTTTAAAATTAAAGGTGTTCAGCACGAGTTTTCCACCATGGAAGGCGTTAAAGAGGATATCACCGAAATCATGCTTAACTTAAAACAGCTGGTGGTAAAGGTTTATTCCGATGAGCCGGTAATTTTAAATTTGATTAAAAAAGGTTCGGGCGCGGTGACTGCCAAAGATATTGAAAAAAATTCCAATGTGGAGGTTATCAATAAAGATTTGGTGATCGCCAACGTTACCGGCGCTAAAAATACTTTAGAAATGGAAATTACCGTCGGCCGCGGCCGCGGTTTTAAGCCGGTGGAACAAAAGGACCGCAAAAATTATGATTTAGGCACCATCGTGGTGGACTCCATTTATACCCCGGTTAAAGACGTGGGCTATCGCGTGGAATATACCCGCGTGGGCGATATCACCAACTACGAAAAACTTACTTTAAATATAGAAACCAACGGCACCATTTCCGTTTTTAACGCCATGGAACAGGCCAATCAAATTTTAATGGATCATTTCACCATTATTATGGGCGGAGTTAAGGAAGCCGTGGAAGGCACTCCGGTAGAGGAAGTAAAGGCGGAAGAAAAACCGGTTAAAGAGGAAGAGAAAGAAGAGCCGAAGAAAGAAAAGAAGGCGCCTAAAGTTAAAAAGAGTACTTCCGCCAAAGGCGGATCCGCTTCTGGCGGAAAAAAGAAAGCTTAATTCAAAGAAAGTATTTTTGTATGCGACACCAAAAAAAGAAAGTGACTCTGGACCGAAAATCTCCCGCGCGCCGTTCGCTGTTCGCTAATTTGGCCGAGAGTTTGATTTTGTACGAAAAAATTAAAACCACCAAAGCCAAAGGCAAAGCCCTGCGCAGCGTGGTGGAAAAGTTAATCACCAAGGCTAAAAAGAATACCTTAGCCGGCCGCAGAGATCTGGCCAAAGTGCTTTATACCAAAAACGCTGTTAAAAAAATGATGGAAGTTATTGGCCCGCGCTATGTTGACCGCAAAGGCGGTTATACCCGTCTTACGGCCATTGGCGCCACCCGCTTGGGCGATGGCGGCGAGGAAGTAATTATTGAATTGGTTTAATTAACTAGAATTTTATGGCCAGACACAAGAGAAAAACAATTACGCTGGACGCCGCGGGCCAAGCCCCTGGACGCTTGGCGACTCGCATTGCCATTATTTTAATGGGCAAGCACCGCAGCACCTACCAACCCCACATAGATGAGGGTGATAAGGTGGTAATTAACAATTATCGTGATTTTAAATTTACCGGCAAGAAGCTGGACCAGAAACTTTACCGCCATCACAGCATGCATCCGGGCGGTCTTAAAGAAATTCCGGCCAAAAAAATGATTCAGGATAAGCCGACCGAAGTTATCCGCCTGGCTGTGGCCAAAATGCTCCCCAAAAATAAATTCCGCACCGCGCGCTTGCGCCGTTTGCATTTTAAATAATTTGTTATGACTAAGTTAACCAAAAAAGAAGAAGTTTTCCGCTCGGTTGGCCGCCGTAAATGCGCCACCGCCCGAGTAAAGATAGACAAAGGCGAAGGCAAAATTACCATTAACGGCAAGCCTTTGGCCGAGTATTTTCCTTTTTTTGAGTGGCAGGACACGGTAACTGCTCCGCTTAAAACTTTAGGCAAGGAAAAAGATTATGACATTTCCGTCCGCGTGGTAGGCGGGGGTAAGAAAGGCCAGGCCGTGGCCGTGCAACATGGAATCTCCCGCGTGTTAGTGAGCTGGAACCCGGAGTTTAAAAAAACTCTTAAATCCCAGGATTTCTTAACCCGCGACGCGCGTATTAAAGAACGCAAGAAATTCGGCCTTAAAAGAGCCCGTAAAGGTCCGCAGTGGAGCAAACGGTAAATATTGCATGTCTTATTCCGTCGCCCAAAATACTTCATTTCTCACCTCGGCCTCAATTTTGCAAAAGATCATTTCTTTTGCTTACTTTACTTTAATCGCCCGCCTCATTGGGGTAGGGAACACCGGGCAGTATTTTTTTGCCATTACCTTTACCACTATTTTTACCGTGGTGGCCGATTTTGGCCTAGGGCCGGTGTTAACCCGGGAAGCGGCCAGATATCCGGAAAATTCCGGCAAATACATTAATACTATTTTTTGGACCAAAATTTTGTTTGGCCTAGGCGCGTTTTTTTTGGTTTTCTTTTTTATCAACCTCTTAAATTACCCCATAGAAACCAAGCACCTAGTTTACCTCTCCGGCGTAACCATGTTTTTTGATAATTTACACTCGGCTTTTTACAGTATTTTTAGAGCGCGAAAAAATTTAATTTATGAATCCATTGGCATTGTGGGGTCCCAGCTGGCCACCTTAATTATCGGCACTGCGGCTTTATTTTTACACTGGCCGCTTATTTGGCTCATTGCCGCCTACACCATTCCCAGCTGTTTAAATTTTATTTATTCCGCTTATTTTGCCCGCCGCGTGTACGCTTTGCCCTATGGCTTTTCCTGGGACCCGGTAATTTTTAAAACTTTTATCGCCTTGGCCTTGCCTTTTGCCGTGGCCGGGTTAGTTAGTCGGCTTTATTCTTACAGCGACTCTTTAATTATGTCCAAAATGTTGGGGCGCAACGAGTTGGGCTGGTGGAGCGTGCCTTATAAAATAGCTTTTGCTTTTCAATTTATTCCGATGGCGCTCTCAGCCAGTGTTTATCCGGTGATGAGCGAGTTTTTTTTACGGGACAAAACCAAAATTTCAGAACTGTTTGCCAAGTCCTGGCGTTATTTATTTTTAATTGTTTTTCCGCTTTCCTTCGGCCTCATTGCCCTGGCTCATCCAATTATTACCAAAATTTACCATCCGGATTATTTACCCTCGGTGCCGGTTCTAAAAATTTTAATGGTGAGTTTGATTTTTGGCTATATGGGTTTTATCACCGGCGCTTTGCTTAACGCCACCAATAATCAAAAAACTCAAACCGGACTTTTGGGCAGCTCATTGGTGATAAATGTAATTCTTAATTTAATTCTTTTACCGCGGCTCGGAATTGTTGGCGCGGCTATTTCCGCCTTAGTGAGCAACACCTTTTTATGTTTGGGTGGGTACTTTTTTTCCAGCCGGGTAGTTAAAATTAATCACGGACTTGTTTTAAAACACGGTTTTAGCGCCCTGTGGCCGGCGGCCATAATGGGCGTGGCCGTGTATTATTTATCTTTTAAAATTAATTTTTTACTCACCATTCCGCTGGGGATGCTTTTGTATGGAGTTTTAATTTTTGTGAGCGGGGGATTAAGCCAAGAATTGATAAAAAAAGTAATGGGCAAGGTATTTGTTAAAAATGTATAATTTATATCCTATGAAGAAAATTTTTATAATCACTTTAGAATATCCTCCTCAAATCGGCGGGATTGCTTCCTATGTTTATAACTTCGCCCGGCATTTGGAACCGGAGCAAACCGTGGTGTACGCGCCTAAAATGAAAGGGGATAAAGAGTTTGATGCTGTTAACCCCTGGAAAACTTACCGCCTTCGGCCTTATTGGGCGTTTATTTGGCCACATTGGCTCCGATTACTCTGGCAAGTCCGTAAAATCGTAAAACTGGAAAAGCCGGAATTAATAATGGTGCACCACGCGCTGCCGTCCGGCTACGTGGCTTATTATTTAAAAAAGACTAGGAAAATTCCCTATCAGATTTTTTTACACGGCACCGATGTGGAAGCCGGCACCAAAACCAAAAGCAAAACCAAAAAATTAAATAAAATTTGCCGCGAGGCGCAAAAAGTGGTGGTGAACAGCGAGTTTACCAAAAGCAAACTGCTGGCGCGCCTGGAAAATTTAACTAATGTGGAAGTGTTTTATCCTTGCCCGGCCGAATTCTTTTTTCAATCCGCCCCGGCCGAAGCCATTAAAAAATTAAAAAGCCAGCTGGCTTTGGAGGGGAAAAAAGTTATTTTAACCGTGGCGCGCCTGGTCGAAGGCAAGGGGTATCCGCATTTAATACGTCTCCTCCCGGAAATTTTAAATAAAATTCCCAATATAGTTTGGTTAGTTATTGGCGACGGCCCCAAGAAAAAAGCCATCATGGATTTGGTGCAAAAATATTCCTTACAGAATATTGTCCGCTATTTGGGCGAGGTGCCTTATCAAAATCTGCCCTTATATTATCAGTCCGCCGATTTATTTGTTTTACTCACTCATAAAGACGAACAGAGCGAAGAGGGATGGGGCACGGTGTTTTTGGAGGCCGGAGCTTCGGGCTTGCCGGTGGTGGCCGGACGCGTGGGCGGAGTGGAAGAAGTGGTGGCTAACTTGCAAACCGGCCTTTTGGTGGATATTTATCAGGATGCCGGTGTAATTTCAGCCGTGGTGGAGCTCTTACACAACGAGGAATACGCTAAAAAAATGGGCGCGGCCGGGCGGGAAAGAGCGCAAAAAGAATTTAATTGGGATAATCAGATTAGGAAATTGGACTTATGAATCCATTGATTAGTGTAATAATTCCGGTTTATAATCACGCCAAGGTTTTA
>JBBUBK010000043.1:4546-6238 GCA_038058265.1 Patescibacteria group bacterium | reverse complement strand
CCTGGCGCGGCCTATGCTTACAGTTCTTTTTGTTTTGGTTTTAAAAAAATGCTAAGCCGACCTTTTAGCGCGGAAAAATTAAAGGAACTAAATTATATTGATGTCACGGCGCTTATCCGGCGTAATCAAGCCGTGCCTTTTGACCAAAAGATTAAGCGTTTTCAGGATTGGGACTTATGGCTCACCATGCTAGAACAAAATAAAACCGGCATTTTTGTGCCGGAGATACTTTATAAAAAAGCTGTAGGCGTGAGGCAGGGGATTAGTCAATGGTTGCCGCGTTTTGTTTATAAGTTGCCCTGGAAAATAAAAGCGGTTAAAGAATACGAGGCCGCGAGGGAAATTGTGTTACAAAAGCACGGTTTAAAGTAATTTTAGATAAAGCAAAGGCCAGCCAGATTATTCCCAAAACATGAAACAGGGCCGGGGAGGTGAGGTTTATAACCAGCAAGGCCGCAAGCGTGGCCAAAATAAATTTTTCTCTGCTTTCTTTTAAAAGATAAATAACAAAGGCCAGCCAAAAAGCCAGGCCAATGAGTCCCATCTCCGCGATAATTTCCAAATAACCCCAGTCTAAATGCGGAGTAGTTACGGTTTGTTTTAACACCGGGCTGTAAACGGTAATGGTCGCGCCCAAACCCTCACCCAAAATCGGGTGATTTTTTATTTTCTCCCAGATTTTGGGCAAAAGCAGCATCCGGCTAAACGAGCTTTCTTCAATTTGAGGAGAGACAACACTCTGTATTCTAAGACCCCAGAGCTCCCAACCTAAATTTTGCCCACGACTGGCCGTAAGGTGTAAGGCGGTGAAAGAGCCGAATAATAGTACTAATGTCCCGGCTGAATATAATAGCCACTTTTTCCAATTAAGACGGGTAAATAAAAACAGCAAACCGACAAAAAGCGCTACAAAATAAATACGGGTGAAATTTACAGAGAGAGTGATTGTTAAAGCCAGAAGTAATAACCAACACAACCAAACCCGCTCTTTTAAACATTTATTAACAAAAAATAATAACAGAGGAACAAGTAATAGATGCTCGTTTAAAATTAAACGATAAAAATTAAATCCCAGGTCGGTTATTTTTCCTCCGGCCACATCGCGGAACCAGTGGTAGTAACTATCCTGAAGCGTTAAAAGTCCGGAAGAAAAACCAGCAAAAGTTATTAGAATAAAAATAGCATTGCCCAAAACAGCGGCGATAAGCATGGGCAAAACAACTTGTTTAAACTTTTCATTCTTCCACAACTCGCGCAGAGGAAAATAGTAAAGTAAAAATAAATAGGGGATAAAGTCGGAGAAAACCAATTTTAAATTGTGTCCATAGTAAAGACCCGAGAGGGAAGAAAATAATACCCAAATTAAGATAAGAGATAAGAGATAAGAGATAATTCTGTTTTCTTTTAATATTTCATATCTTTTATCTTTTATCTTTTGTATAAAAAATATAGTCAGGGAAACTATCAGCAAACAGGTCCGAAGCGAAATGCCCTGAATCGCCAAATATCCTCCGCCTCCGCCTAAAATAATTTCGCCAGCCACGATTAACCACCCGCGAACATCTTTTTTAATTAAAAAATAAACAGCAATAACTAAAATTAAGCCCGCCACAAGGGAATTAACCGGATTGGCCGCGTAGAGCGGAGTATCCGGACTGAAGAAATAAGAAAAAACCCGCAGGGCGAAGTAAG
>JBBUBK010000043.1:2369-4446 GCA_038058265.1 Patescibacteria group bacterium | reverse complement strand
CCGTTCATAAACTCTTTGGCATTCATCGCTTTCTTTCCTTCAACTTGCAATTCCAATACTTCCAACGATCCGCCGTGGCAACCCAAAAATAATTTTCCGGACACGCCCACAAATTCTTTTTGTGGCGCTTTGAGGCTGGCTGGTTTAATTTGGAGCAGTTTAACTCTTTTGCCATGCCAGTTAAACCAAACCCCGGGCCAGGGAGTTAAGCCTCTAAATTGATTGTAAATTTCTATTGCGGTTTTATTAAGATCAATTTTTCCATCTTCGCGTTTAAAGATATGACAAAAGGTCACCTGGGCTTCGTTCTGAGTTTGGGGGGTTAGACTGCCCTTTACCCACTCCAAAAGGGTATTTAACAGCAAAATTTGGGCTTCCTTAGCCAGTTTATCGCTAAGTCGCGGATAAGTGTCATTTGGGGCGATAGGCACTATTTTTTGGGCTAAAATCGGCCCATGGTCCATTTTTTCGTCCATTAACATTATGGTTACCCCTGTGGCTTTATCCCCGTTAATTAAGGCGGTTTGAATAGGGGAGGGACCGCGGTATTTGGGGAGTAGCGACGGGTGAACATTAATGGAACCAATTTTGGACGCGTCTAAAATAGTTTTAGGAATAATTAAGCCATAATCGCAAACGACATTGAGTTGGAAATTGTCCCGAGTCCTCGGGATTGGAAACTGGAAATTTTTAAGTGTTTCCGGTTGTAATACCTGTAAATTATATTTTTCGGCTAAAATCTTCACGGGCGACTCTTGCAATACTTGGTGGCGGCCAACCGGCCGGTCCGGCGCCGTAACCACCCCAACCACTTCAAAATTTTTGTTATCCAAAAGCGCCGCGAGTATAGCGGCGGCAAAATTTTCCGTTCCAAAAAAAATAACAGTAATCATGTTTAAATATTCTTTTCCAAGGGATGCAAGTCTTTGGCTTTGTCAATAAATAGCACGCCGTCCAAATGATCGGACTCATGCTGAATAATGCGCGCCAAAAAACCTTCGGCCATAAAATTTACCGGTTTGCCATTTAAATCCAATCCCTTAACTTTTATTTTTTTAAATCGCTTAACATGTCCATAAATATCCGGCACGGATAAACAACCCTCTTCATCCCAAACTTTAAAAATGGAGGCTTTTTCCCAAACCGGATTAATTAAAACCATTTCTTGGGTCTTGTCCAACGAATAGGCTTTAGAAATTACAAACATCCGGATGGAGTGGCCCACCTGGGGCGCGGCCAGTCCCACGCCGTCTTTAACATACATCGTCTCCAGCATATCGGTGGCTAAAGAAGCCAAAACAGTTTTATCAATCGTGCCCCAATTTATGTCCTTGGCTTTTTGGCGCAAAATTGTATTGGGTTCGGTGAGAATGTTTAATAACATATCATTTTTTTAAATTACTTTGGCTGGTTTTCCATAAAAATAATTTTGCTGGGTTCTGCGCCCGGCTGTCGGTAATCTCGATAAAAATCCTTTTGGCTTCGGCGATGCCGATGCGCTTAATAACCCCCAGATACATGCCGAATTTTTTTCTTTCGCCAAAAGCGCTGGAAATGGTGTCGGCCCAGTAATGCGCTTCCGAGTGGATGTTTTTATTACTTTTAATCGGCTTGTTTAAGATTTTATTAAGGCCTTCCATACACTAAATAATAAAGTTGGCCGTTAAATAACCCACGCCAAAGGGGGCTTCATAAGAATACTGACGGTAAGTATAATCCATGTTGCGCAAGACCCCCACAAGTATAAGCAGCGACCTAAAACCGCACTCCGAAGCGTTTTGCACCAACGTTGGATCCAAATTCAAGAGGCCGGTGGTGTTGCGGGAAGAAAGCAGTTCCTGAATCTTGGCGTCAAACTCCGCCCCGGCCGGATTAAAACCCGCCGGCGCGTCAGTAGAGAGCGCGTGCGACAGATCGCCCGAAGCGATAACGGCCACCCGCTTGTTAAAATCCATAATTTTTTCTTTAAGCATATAGCCAAAATCCAAATGTGTTTTCCAATCCAAGCCGCAAAAACCCAAAGGCAGTAACGCCACATTGGGCAAGTGGGGCGTCAGATAGAAAAGCGGCACGGCCG
>JBBUBK010000043.1:0-2269 GCA_038058265.1 Patescibacteria group bacterium | reverse complement strand
ATTAAAAGTGGAGGATGCGGGGCGAGAGCGGCGAAGACGAGAGACATATGTTTAAAATTAATTAAAAATTATTTTACACTCGCCATGGTGGCCGAAGCTTTAAGCGACCATTCGGCCAGTTTATTGGGCTCGGCAAAACGTTTGGCGCGATTGTTATTGCCCATGGTAATTATTATATATTGCTGCTTGGCATTTTTACGCGACTGGACCAGCATCAGCATCACGGCGCCGGCTTCATCGGTGTAGCCGGTTTTGCTGGCCAAAATTTTATAACCGCGTCCGGCCACGGAAAAAAGTTGGTTAGTATTTTTAACCGTGTGCGAACGCTGGCCGTTTTTATCCACCATTTCTTTAAAATAATAAGAGGTCTGGGAGAGAGCTTTTAAAATTTGTTCATCGCTTAAAACTTTAGTAAAAATTTTAAGCAAATCACGCGGAGTGGACTTGTTGCCCGCGTCCAACCCTGTCACATCCGTAATGTCGGTGTAATCCGCGCCCCAGTCTTCTAACCGGCGGTTAACATCTTTTACAAAAGTTTCTTCAGTAAGGCCGGTATTTTGCGCCACCATCCGCGCCACATTGTTAACCGAACCCACCAGCATCACATTTAATAAATCTTTGTTGTTAATTTTTTCTCCGTTAACCAATTTTAAAGGATTGTCATAAGAAGCAAATTTATCTTTGGAATAAACTGTGGCTTTGGTAAAAGAAAAATTTTGATTCAAAGCTTCATAAGCGGTTAAAATTTTAGTAAGCGAGGCGATGGGGCGGGGAATATCTATATTTTTTCCAGCCAAAATACGACCGGAAGGATACTCGGCCACCAGATAGGCGGGGATTTTGGTGGCAAACGCGTCACGCACCGGCGCTAGGCTGTCGCCCAAAAATTTATTCTTGGCCGAGAGTAAACTACTATTTAAAAATAGCGGTTCGCCTTCCGGAATATTCATGGCCGTCACCAGCGCCACCGGAATGATATTACTTTTTTTATAACCTAAGGCTTTGAAAGTTTCGTTATCGGCAATTCGGCGTTTTTGGCCTTTATCCACCACGTAAATTAAATTACTATCTTTTATCTGGAGCAAAGTGCCGTCAGTAAATTTTACCGGCAAGTCGGCAATTTCGTATTGGGCCAGATCTTTTAATTTATGCTTTTCAATTTCCAAATTTTTAAAATTAACCTCCACCATTTTGGCTTCAGGGATGGGAGTTAAAATATTATCTTTAAGTAGATAATAGGCGTTGTTTAAATCAGTTATTTGATAAACCACACCATGCGGAGCGGTAGTACTGGCGGTAATAACCAGGCCGGTAACATAGCCCGCGAGGTCGGCATCGTTTACCTCAATAATTTCTTGGGGGTTATAACCAAGCTTCCGCACCACTTCGTCCGAGGCAAAAGGCCGGAGGGTATCGTAATCCAAAAGGTAAGTGGTAGCCGGAGTTTTTAAAAGCGAATAGTTAGGGAAAGAAATTTCCGGCCCAAGTTGATAGTTGTTAAGTTCAATGTCCGGCACCATTACTACCAAACGCGGATCAGCGCGGGTAATAAGCGCGGTGCGGCTGGCAAATTTGCGGCGGGCGCCGTTTTGAATGAGCCAAACTTCGGTAGAACTGGCCGACTGTAACAGCGAACCGTTGGGATAAACTTGGCTAAACCAGGTTTGCCAAATCCTCCAAAAATTTTGGTTGCCATGCAAGTGCGGGGTGTAGGTATAAAGAAAGGCTGTGGCCCAGCTTTGCGGAACCACTTCCTGATTATCAATGCGGGTAGGAATGTCTTTTTTCTTAACAAAAGATTTGTCTTTATTATCGTAATACCAACGTAAAACTCCGGCCGCGTTATCCACCTGCATCCCAAAACCTTTGTGGCTCTGGATGCCAGGGTCGGTCATGGAACAGCTGTCGCACACGGCATAACCGGTAGCCCAGTCCAGCTGTTTTTGGGTGGGGGCGTCGTCGGTAATTAAACTTTGTTCCTTTTGCAAGGTCACCAGCAAAACTTTGGGGTTAATTTGATAATTTTGCGCCGCGTCATAAATAATATCCGCCGCGGTTTTTACAGCGCCGGTAAAATCCGGGGTCACCAGCTGGCGCAGATAACTGCCCTTGCTATCCAAAAAATTTTGAATATCGCCTCTGGTCCAGCTCCGGCTATCCTGGGTTTCTTCATCGGAGATGATGAAGTGAGGGTTAAAGTCGGCTTGCGCGAAAACTAAAAAAGGATAGGCCAAAAAAGCCAACAAAATAGCGAAAAATGTTATTTTGC
>JBBUBK010000042.1:0-1031 GCA_038058265.1 Patescibacteria group bacterium | reverse complement strand
ACCGATCACTTAACCCGCGTTCCTTTTGTGGAAAAGATGCTTTTTGTGCACCACCTGCAAATTATGACCCGGGCGGGCTTGTCTATTATCAGCGCGCTAAAAGTTTTGAGCGAAGAAATAGCTAATAAAAAACTAAAAAAAATTATCGTCCAGGTTAAACTGGAGGTGGAAAAAGGCCGGCAATTAAGCGAGGTCTTGTCCGACTATCCCAAAATTTTTCCCGAGGTTTACGTGAGTATGATCGCCGCCGGCGAATCTTCGGGTAAGTTGGAGGAATCCTTGGAACAGGTCTCCTACCAAATGAAACAAAGCAACGAGCTTAATTCCCGCATCCGCGGCGCGCTGATTTACCCGGCCGTGGTGCTGACCGCCATGGTGGGCATTTCCATTGAAGTCGTCTTTTTCGTTTTGCCCAAAGTCATGATAATGTTTGAGGAATTTAACGCCGAATTGCCGCTGCCCACCAAAATTTTAATTTTTATCGTCAAGAGCGCTCAAAATTACGGTCTGTGGATGTTAATCGGCCTGATCGTTTTGATTTTTTTTATCAGATGGCTAATCAAAAAACCGGACATCAAAAAAACTCTGCATAAAACAACCTTGCGCCTGCCTATTTTTGGCGCCGTGGCTAAAAAAATAAACCTGGCGCGTTTTACGCTGACCCTTTCTTCCCTGTTGCAAAGCGGCATTCCCATTATTGAAGCGGCTCGCATTACGGCCGACGTTCAAAGCAACCTTACTTACCGCGCCGGTTTGCTGCTGGTCGCCGAGGAACTAAAAAAAGGCGAGGCCTTGTCTAAAATCTTGACCCGATCGCCGCGAATTTTTCCGCCCATCGTCACCGAAATGATTATGGTGGGCGAAGAATCCGGCCAAGTGGAGCAGATGCTTAAAGAACTGGCCGATTATTACGGGAGCGAAGTGGACGCCACGCTCAAAAATTTCTCCACCATTATTGAACCGGTGATGATTTTAATCATGGGTTTGGGCGTGGCCGGCATCGCCGTGGCGGTAATTATGCCTATGTATTC
>JBBUBK010000041.1:0-13189 GCA_038058265.1 Patescibacteria group bacterium | reverse complement strand
AGGTGCGGGGTAAGAACACAATTGGTGTTCAGCTGTTTTAAATCTAAAACACGCAGGGCGCCGGCGTCCAGCACGATCTTTTTTTGCGGATAATTTTTTAAAAGCCAGCTGATTAATTTTTTAGTTTGAATGTTGGGTATAAGTCCGGGGCCGATTAAAACAGCGTCAACTTCTTTTAGGGTGGCTTTAAGTTCTCTTTTACTAATATAAATAAACTCGGACAACCGCCCACGAATTTTTTGTAATAATTTAACATTGGCCGGAGTGGTGTGGATATAAACCAAATCCGCGATTTTAGAGGCCATAGTGGCGCACAAAACTAAAGAGCCGTGATATTTTTTAGAACCGGCTATTATCAAAAGCCGGCCGTTGTCCCCTTTGTGACTGTTGGCCGGCGGACGATAAAGTTTGGTTAAAATTTGACCGCTTACAAGTTTCATACATTATTTATCTAATTCTTCCACACGGTTTGGTTGGATGGTTTTAGGTGGTTGCGACGGGATTTTTTGTTTTTGAGCCAGAGATTCCTCCTTCGTCGTCGGAATGACAGACGCTTTTGGTTTTAACGCTTCGCTAAGCGACAGCCCTTTTTGCGCTGTGTCCACTATCTGCACCGGCTCGGATTTTTTAGGGGGCGACATCGGAGTGATGGGCGGATTGTTTTTAGGAGGATTAGAAGAAACGGGTTTAAAAGACCTGGGAGCTTGAGGTTTGTTAAAAACCGGCCTTTTGTTGGGTTTGCCGGAAAAACCTCCGGCCGGTTTGGCTTCTCTAAAAACAGGTTTGGCCGTGGGCGCGGGCCTGGGAGCCGGGGCTGGCGTGGGTTTGGCTAATTTTTCATCCTCCCCCATTTCATCGTCACCGTCATCGCCGGTAAACCCACCCATGCCGCTCCAACGCATAATTTTTTCTTCAATTTTATCGCGGGAAGTGGAATAACGTTCGCGGGATACTTTAATGACTTTTTCCGCGCTACCGGTGGCGCTGCCAATAGGCGGCAAAGTCATGGCCGAGAAAGGCTTGGACGACACGCCGTCAATCATTAATTTTAAATAGACCTGGAACTTGGGCAAATTAACCAAGTCCTCTTCGTTAAACACCGGGGTAAATTCTTTGGCCAAAATTTCCGCGTCGGTGGAACCCACGCGGAAAGTGACAGTGGACCCCACGTTGCCGATAACCGCGGCCAAAACTTTTTCATCCAGCTGTTCCATATATTGGTGCGCCAGAGTTAAACCCAAACGATACTTGCGGGCTTCGGACAAAATATTGGCAAAACTTTCTGTGGCAAAATTTTGAAACTCATCCACGTATAAAAAGAAATCTTTGCGTTCGGATTCCGGAATATCCACGCGCTCCATGGCGGATAGTTGGAGTTTGGTGATAAGCATACCGCCCAAGAGGCGCGAATTATCTTCACCGATGCGGCCCTTGGACAGGTTCATAATAAATATTTTTTTGTTGTCCATTATTTCCCGAATATTGATGCGGGATTTTACCTGGGCCACAATATTGCGGATAACCGAAGCTGACAAAAATTGTCCAATTTTATTTTGGATCGGGGCTACGGCTTCTTGTTTGTAGCGGTCATTATAGGAAGCAAACTCTGTTTGCCAAAAAGCCTTTACCACCGGATCTTTTAAGTTGCTTACCACCCGGTTGCGATATTCTTCATCAGCCAGCAAGCGATTGATGCCCAGAAGCGTGGTACCCGGGAAATCCAACAGAGCCAAAATAGTATTATTCAAAATGTATTCCATGCGCGAACTCCACATATCCACCCAGATTTTTTTAAACACGCCCATTAGGCCAGAGGCCACTAAGTGCTTATGCTCCGGCCTAATAGTTTCCAAAATATTAAAACCAATTGGGAAATCAATGTCGGCCGGATTGAAATAAACCACGTCATTGATGCGCCACGGCGGAATGTAATTAATTATTTTTTCCGCGTAGTCGCCGTGCGGATCCACCAGGCCCACGCCGTGTCCGGCATAAATATCATTTAAAATCATGTTCTCCATGAGCGTAGTTTTGCCCATGCCGGTTTTGCCCACCACATACATATGGCGCCGGCGGTCATCCAATTTGATGCCGAATTTGCGGTATTGATTGCGAAAATTGGTTAGCCCAAAAAAGTTGATATCCGGATCAACTTTTAAATCTTGCGCCAGCTGGTCGGCGCCTTGCTCAATTGGTTTAATTTCGTCAGCCATGGTTATATTATATCACAATTACTTTATCACCTCAACCTGATAAGTACTCACTTCCAACCCCGGCTTAGTCCAGCTATCTACCGCCAGGCCTGCCTTAAGGCAAAGTGAGGTTAAAAAGTCTTTTTTAGCCGGCAATTCCTCCCAAACTTGGGGCAGATAGGTTGCGCTAAAATTACCCCGGCGGATAATTACTCCGTCCTGGCCTGGCTGTAATTTGGCCAAAAGATCCTCCGGGGACAAAAACGATAACGGTTTGGACTCGGATAAAATTGACACTTCGATATCTGTTTGCGCCAATTCTTCGCTTTGGAGCGGAAAAAAACGGGTATCTTCAAAAGCCGCGGCCACGGCATTTTTCATAATATCCAAATAAAGAGGCTGAATAGCCTCCAGGTGGCCAACGCAACCCCGCAAGGCGCCGGCGATGGTAAGGGTGACAAAACAGGCTCCATCTTTTAAAAGCGTTTTGCCCGGCACTTCGGTTAAACTTATTTTAGGCAGTTTGCCAGATTCAAAATAATGGGCAATAGCCAGCCGCGCCAGGGTTAAAATAAATTTTTTTTCTTCAAGAGTAAACATAACTTTTAAAACATGCCGGCAATTTTAGCGCTGCACTTATCGCATTTGCCGTTTTTTAAATTTTTTATCTCTGCCGACATATAACCGCGTTCAATTAAAATCTCTCCGCACTCGGGGCAAAAAGTGTGCCCGTACTCCCCGGCTTCCACATTACCCACATAAACATATTTTAAGCCGGCCGCTCCGCCGATTTTTTTAGCTTTAATTAAAGTTTCCGCGCTGGTAGCCGGATGCGACCGCATTTGATAATCACCATGGAAGGCCGAGAGATGCCAAGGAATGTTGGGGCTCACCGAAGCGATAAATTCGGCTAGACGTTTTAATTCATCATCGCTATCATTTTCCCCGGGAATAATTAGCGTGGTAATCTCCACCCACACGCCGACTTCCACAAACCGGCGGATATTATTAAGCACCGGCTGAAGCTTGGCCTGACAAACTCTTTTATAAAAATCCTCGCTAAAAGATTTTAAATCAATGTTAATGGCGTCCAGATAGGGCGCCACATAG
This sequence comes from Patescibacteria group bacterium, assembly GCA_038058265.1. Classification (GTDB taxonomy): domain Bacteria; phylum Patescibacteriota; class Patescibacteriia; order Magasanikbacterales; family GWA2-37-8; genus JBBUBK01. Next base: position 9,887 of record JBBUBK010000041.1, on the reverse strand, counting down.
GCCACCGTTTCCGGCGACATATAGCCATTGGAAACATAAACATTGCGCAGGCCCGCTTCTTTGGCCAGTTTGGCGATATCCATGGCGTATTCCGACCAGATGGTGGGTTCGTTATAAGTGTAAGCGAGCGCCGGCACTCCCCTGTCCCGGGCCGTTTTAACCACCTTGGCCGGCGGCCAATATTCTAAAGTTTCTAAAAATTTTTTCCAGCTTAAATTTTCCCCGGCCACCACGGCGCCGCGCCGGCTGATCTGTGAGATGTCCCAATTTTGGCAAAAGGAACAGCCCAAATTACAACCAAAGGTGCCGAGCGACATAATTTGCGCGCCGGGTAAAAAATGATAGAGCGGTTTTTTCTCAATCGGATCAAAATTAACGGCGCAGGGCCGGCCGTAAACCAAAAGTTTAAGTTCGCCCGCCTCATTTTCCCGCACCCCGCACAATCCGCTTTGTCCCTCGGGGATATGGCAATAGTGGGCGCAGGCCAGGCATTGCAGAGAATCGTTTCCTGTCTGTTTATAAAGCATAGACGCAGGTTTACAATCTAAAATAATTTTGCCACTGCCCCAACCTCCCCTGCTTCGCCTTTAACAATGGAATGCATACTGCCGCCGCCATCATTTTTAAAGCGCGGAATAATATGCCAGTGCAAGTGCGCTATGGCCTGACCAGCGGTAGGCCGGTCGTTGAGCCCGATATTTAGGCCGTCCGGCTTTATAACTTCTTCCACTTTTTTAACGGCTTGGAACAAGCCGGCATTTAGTTTTTGCCAGTCGACTTCATCTATTACCGCCACAGTGGCAAAATGTTTTTTAGGGATAACCACGGTATGCCCTTTGGCGCAAGGATTAATATCCAAAAACGCCAAAACGTTATCGTCTTCATAAACCGTATAATTGGGAATTTCCCCGGCCAAAATTTTACAAAAAAGACAGTCCATAGAATTTGAAATTTATGATTTGTGATTTAAAATTTAGTTCTTAAAATTCGCGCTTCCACGCCAAACGATAGTTTTGCCAAAAATCTTAGCATCAAGCGGCATGGTCTCATAAATAAAATCATTTTTGGTCAGCAAACTCACATCAGTAATAAACCAGCAATGATCGGCTTTGGCTACGGCCAAGGTCTCATTCCAAAGATCCAAACTAAAATTTTTATTAAGCGCCATAAAATATTTATCTTTCTCCGGCTGGGCAAAATATTCATTAATCGGCCAGCCGCCGCCCACAATTTTCTTGGCCGAAATAGCCTCCAGCGCGAGGAGTGGATAAGTGTCGGCCAAGACGCAGGGTTTGACGGCCGTCTGTTCTTTTTGCCAGACATAATTCATGGCCGCGTATTCGCTCTCGCTCACCGCGTAAGTATCCGGCCCCAGCGAGTAGCCGGCGGTAATAGCCACGCTAAAAATAAATACCGCCAAAATTACACCATAAATGGATTTATAGTATTTAAGCTGAAATTCATTCTTAAAAATAATCTGTTTTAAAGCGACAAAAACCAACGTCAAAAACAACAAGGCCAGTACCGGTTCCAGCCGGCGGGATAAAATTTGTTCGCCAGCGAGTAAATAGCGGGAAATAAAGTAACTGGCAGTTAACCCGATGGACAAAATTGCGAGCCACCGATGCTCGTGCTCTCCTCTTTTTAAACTAAACCAAATCCCGACTACAGCCAGTGCCCAAAAAACAAGCATAAAAATAAACAACCACCAGGGCCAGGAAGTTAAAAAATTGGGCACAAAGGCGTAGGCTGGCGTTTGATTAAAAATAATATTGCCGACGGCGATATCATGCGGCCGCGGACCGCTGGCCAAATAATAAGCAGTAAAATTTCCGATGAATTGTTTAATTTGTGTTAAAAAATTAACTCCCCGGTCAAAGTGGCTATAGCCGGAAATAATTTCGAGCAGAGGTATAAATAAAACAGTTGCCACAAAACCTGCCGTCATTTTTAATTTATGTTTTATTTTGGAAGTCTGCAATACCAGCCACGCCAGCCAGAATAAAATAAAATATAAAGCATAACCGAAGAAGGATAACGCGCCAGCAATAACCAAAATTATTTTTTGTTCTTTTCTTGTTTCTTTTAAACTTTTAACCAAAAGTAAAATTAAAAACAGCCACCACAAAAAGCCCAGACTGGAGGGTAAAGAAAACGACCCACCGGCCTGCCAGGCAAAAGGCAACAGGCCCAGCCAGGCAAAAAATAAAGACTCTTTTTTACCCCAATTCAAAGACATCCCCAATTCAAAAAGCAAAATCGGTAAAAGTATTGACCACAAAATCGGCGCGAGCCAGGCGTTGAGCCACAACAAATCCAAATTTAATAACCGGGACAAAATAACCGTGGTGCCCCAAAGCGCCCCGTAAGAATATTTCCCGGGGTTTAAAAACTGCACCAGCGACTGCGAGCCTTGGGCGTAAGAAACCACTTGGAGCGAATCCGTTTGCGCTAATTGCGATTCAACCGCGAGGTGCCGCCAACCGTCAGCGCCATAAAGCAGTTTGTGAGTTAGGGGTAAATAACTATGAAGCAAGAGAGATAAAACAAAGAGTAAAAATAAAATTGTTTTGGCTTTGATGTTGGAGAATATTAAAAATCCTAAAATTAAAGTGGCGGCCGCAAAAACCGTAAGATAAATCGGGTCAACAATTTGCCAGGGCGAAGAAATGGCCATACCTGCGCGCGCCGAGTAAAGCAAATAAAAACCAAACGCCGCGAGTATTATAAAAGCCAAAGTGCCGACCTTGGCCTGTGGCACTTCCTCTATTACTTCCCACCCCGGATTATCCATTTCAGCCGGATTATTTTTGGCTCCGCCGGCCCAAATTTGAAAAGTAACAAAAATTAAACCGCTAATAAAAAATACCGAGCTTATTATAAAAGCGGAAAAACCAACAGTGTTTAAAGCCAGGCTGGAAATTAAGCCCAAAACCGACAAACTAAAAAACATTCCCAAAATTTTTACACGCCAGGCGCGATGAGAAAAATTAAAAAATTTGGACAAAACTACCGAAGCGCCTTTGCCTGTACCCACCAGGTAACAGATTAAAAGCAAATACCCCAAAATAGCGCTATGCCAAAAAGCGATATTATAAAATATCAAAACAACAATCACCGCTAAAACTAGAACTTCTTTGAAAGCTTGTTTAAACATATATTTACTCCTTCTATCATACCACACCGTTTTCTATTTATTAAGGGCTTTTATCCCCCTCAAAACAACCTCACAAGTTGCCCCCATCTCCTCCACAGAGGGGGCTTGCGGCTGGCCTGAAATTTATATAAGATATGTGAAAGAGTTAAAATGTTTCTCCAATTGTCATTCCGACGACGAAGGAGGAATCCCTGGCCATCGGACAATTGAGCCAGAGATTCCTCGCTGTGGCTCGGAATGACAGGTTAATAAACTACGCCCCATGCCTGAACTTATTGAAAAAATACCGCCACAAAGCCTGGAAGCCGAAGTTTCCCTCTTAGGGTCTATTCTTTTGGATAAAGACGCCATGCTTAAGGTGGCCGATGTGGTGGGGCCGGAGGATTTTTATAAAGATGGCCACCGCCGAATTTTTGAAGCCATCTTGGAGCTTTACGGCAAAAACGAGCCCGTGGACCTGTTAACCGTGGGCAACCGGCTGGAAGAAAAAGGCCGATTGGACGGCATCGGCGGACGGAGTTATTTGGCCGAACTGGTTAATACCGTACCTACCGCTTCCAACGTGGCGAGTTACGCGAGTATTGTGCATCGTAAGGCCGTGCGCCGACGCCTCCTGGGCGCGGCTAATGAAATCTCCCGTTTGGGTTTTGAGGAAAACGACGATTTGGAAAAAACTTTGGATGACGCCCAAAAACACCTTTTTGGCGTCTCCCAGCAATACTTTAAACAGGCTTTTACGCCCATCCGCGGGGTTTTAAACGAAGCTTTTGACCGTATTGACGACCTCCATCGGAACAAGGGGCAGCTACGCGGTCTGCCCACCGGCTTTGGCGCGCTAGACAACCTCTTGGCCGGCCTGCAAAAATCCGATTTAATTATATTGGCCGCCCGCCCCAGCGTGGGCAAAACCGCTTTGGCGCTGGACATTGCCCGGCATGTGGGCACACGCCAAAAAGTGCCGGTGGGGCTCTTTTCTTTGGAAATGAGCAAGGAACAATTAGTGGACCGCCTGCTTTGCGCCGAATCCAATGTGGATTTATGGAAAATGCGCACCGGCCGGCTTTCCGACCGTCCCGAAGATGACGACTTTCCGCGGATCGGCCATGCCATGGGTGTTTTATCCGAAGCCTCTATTTTTATTGACGACTCCCCCAACACCAATATTCTACAAATGCGCACCAAGGCCCGTCGTCTGCAGGCCGAACACGGCTTGGGCTTAATTATTATAGATTACCTGCAATTAATGGAATCCCGGGGTAATATTGAAAATCGCGTGCAGGAAGTGTCCGAAATTACCCGCGGCTTGAAAGGCCTGGCTCGCGAACTTAACGTGCCGGTTCTGGCTCTCTCCCAGCTCTCGCGCGCGGTGGAACAAAGCAAACCGGCTATTCCCAAACTCTCTCACTTGCGCGAATCCGGTTCCATTGAACAAGACGCCGATGTGGTAATTTTTATTTATCGTAAAGCCGCGGACAAAAATTATCGCCTGGAGGATGTTCCGCCGGATGAAAGATATTTAGCTGAACTGCATATTGATAAACACCGCAACGGCCCCACCGGTTTGGTTAAAGTGATTTTTAACGAAAACATCACTTCCTTCCGCAACATGGACACACAATTCAAACCCCAAGGGCCAGCGGCCGCCGCTCCAGCGCTTAAGCCCAAATCCGCTTTTGCTAAAAAAACTGAAATGCCGCCAATGTAATTACAACCGTCGTCGGAATGACAAAAATTAATTAATTATTTAACATATGTCCGTTTTCTCCAAACTAAAACAGTATAAAGATCTGCGCGACCAAGGAAAAAAAATTCAGGGCGCTTTGGCCGGCGAATCAGTAACTACCCGCGCGGCCGGCGACAAAGTTATGCTGACCATGGATGGCAACCTTAAACTTACCGCCGTGGTGGTGGATGAGGAATTGCTGGCGCCAGATAAAAAAGAAAGATTACAAAACGGTTTTAAAGACGCTCATAACGAGGCCTTAGGTAAAATGCAGCGCATTATGGCGACCAAAATGCAAGAAATGGGCGGGCTTAACTTGCCGGGGATGAAGTAATTATGTACTCACAGTCAATCAATAACCTCATCAATTCTCTTAAAAAACTACCGGCTGTGGGCGAACGCACTGCCGAACGTTATGTTTTTCATTGGCTTAAAAAAGGCAAGGGCGAAGTTAATGAATTAAAAAATTCTTTGGACGAACTTTTAAAAAACATCAAAAGCTGTGAAATCTGCTGGAACTTTAACGACGAAAATCCTTGCCCCATTTGCCGCGATAAAAGACGCCAACATGAGCTTGTTTGTGTGGTGGCTGACCCGCAGGATGTGGCAGTAATAGAAAAAACCGGCGAATTTGCCGGCGTTTACCATGTACTGCGCGGTTTGGTGGATGCGGGCGACGAAGATGGCATAAAAAAATTAAAAATCAGAGAACTCTTAAAAAGAGCCGCGGCCAATTCCAAACCGATGGCAAAAGAAATTATTCTGGCTTTAAACCATGACTTGCCCGGCGAAACCACGATGCTCTACTTACAAAAAATTCTTAAAAAAATAAATCCTAAAATAATCGTGAGCCAGCTGGCGCGCGGACTCCCCATGGGCTCGGATCTCCAATACGCCGATGAAATAACCCTGGGTAGCGCCATAAAAAATAGAAAATAAGAATTGCGAATCGTGTTATTCTTACACAATTTCTACTTCAGTATATCTTTGGCGCTGACCGTGTACTTTATGAAAGCGCACTTTGCTTTTAAATCTTTCCACCCGGACAGTGCGGTGCTTGCCTTGTTTTAAAACCTTGCCTTCCACCGTCACCGAGAGGTACGGGTTGCCAATTTTAACGTCAGAACCGTCGTCTTTAGCGGTGAGAAGCACTTTATCAAAAACCACCTTCTCGCCTTCCGCGACCGGTAATTTTTCTACCTTTAGTTTGGCGCCGGTTTTCACCAGGTATTGTTTTCCGCCGGTGGCAATAACTGCGAGCATAAATTACATTGTTACATTGCTAAATTGCTACGAAAGTTTAACAAAAACTTGGCTATTTGTCAATAGTTATCTTATCCCCTATCTTTACCCCGTATTTTTGGGCAAAACCGGCCGGCAATTCCAGCACCAATGTGCCCGGGGCGCGAGGTGGATATGGTTGTAATCCGGCTTCGGTCAGGCTCGGATCGGGAGGAAGGTTGGGAGCAATATCCACCACTGTCCGGCCGTCAATCCACACGATATCCAAAGAAAAATTCATCCGGCGCATTACCATGGCATGTTGGGAACGTTCGGCAAAAACAAAGAGCATCCCGCCGTATTTACCCATGTCTTTTTTATCGCTCCAGCCTTGCAAACGGTGTTTGTAGGTGTCGGCGAGAATTACTTTAATTTTTTGTCCGCCGATTTCCACCTGGGCTTTGGGCCAATAACTGCCATAAACGCTAAAACCCACGGCCGACAAAACAAAAATCAAAAAAAATATTTTATGCCAGGTTTTAATTTGTGGTGAATTTGTTTTGTTGAACATATTATGCTTTTTTCCTGCTCTTTCCCAGCCAAAAAGTAACCGCGATCATGACTAAAAATAAAAACATCAAGGCAATGAGTTTTTGCGAACTTTGTAAAAATAAAGTAGTGGCGCCAAAAAGCGCGGCTACGGCGTATAATAACAAAACCGTTTGCGGGTGGCTAAGTCCGGCGTCCAGCAACCGAAAATGCAAGTGTTCTCTGTCCCCTTGCCACACAGAACGGCCATAGCGCCAACGCAAATAAATAACCCGGCCTAAATCCAAAATAGGAATCGCCATCACCAGAAGCGCCGTGGCCACTTTACCGCCGGCAATTACCGCCAATACCCCTAACATTAACCCCAAAAACAATCCCCCGCCCTCGCCTAAAAATATTTTGGCCGGATAAAAATTAAAAATTAAAAACCCTAAACAAGCGCCGGCAAAAACCAAAGACAAAAGCGCCACATTGGGCTGGTAGTATTTGGTGGCCGTGGTTAAAAAATAAATCATCATGGCGCCGATAAAACAGATGCCGGTGGCAAGGCCGTCCAGCCCGTCGGAAATCTTGACGGTGTACATCATGCCAAAGAGCCATAAAAACACCAGCAGGTCGGCCAGGAGCCACAAATTAATCTCTATAATTCCGCCAAAGGGGTTAGTTATTTTTTGCAGGCCCACTCCCCCGGCCACTACGATTATTGCCACCAGGGCCGTGACCACCAAACGCCATTTGACCGGCAGATTAAATTTATCATCCAGCGCGCCCAAAATTATTAAAATTAATCCGCCCACAAAAACCCAAAACATTTTACCCGCAAAAATATCTATGTCATAAAGCGGGTGCCAGTATAATAAATATCCGGCCACTAAAAGAAAGGATAAAAAAATAGCCGTGCCGCCGAGCAAGGCCACGGGCTTTTGATGAATTTTCCTGTCGCCATCCGGCCGGTCAACAAAACCAAATTTTAAAGCCACCTGCCGAATAAGCAGGGTAAAAATTATGGATAGCACCAACGCCAATAAAAAATAAAACATAAACACAAGTTGTCATTCCGAATCCCCCGAATGGGGGTGAGGAATCTCTGGCTTAACTGTCATGTTGAGCGGAGCGAAACATCTCTGTCTCAATTGGCCAACGGACAGAGATCCTTCACTACGTTCAGGATGACAAACGACGGCCAGAGATTCCTCGTCAGCGCCTCTCGTCGGCGCTTCGCTCGGAATGACAGTGTATTAGGTATTACTTTACCCTTACCTCTCCCCCAGCCCCAATTACTACCACGTCTTTGCGTTTAAGCTTGCCGGACAAAAGCAGTTCCGCTAATTTATTTTCCACTCGTTCCTGCAGGGCGCGGCGCATAGGCCGGGCGCCAAATTGCGGATCAAAACCCACCTCGGCCAAAAAGTCCAAAGCCGCGTCTTGGACTTCCAACTGTACGCCTTTGGCATCCAAGTCTTTAGCCACCCGTTTAAGCATAAAGCCGGCGATTTTTTTAATCGCTTCACGATCTAAAGATTTAAATAAAACGATACCATCAAAACGGTTTAAAAATTCCGGCCTAAAATATTGCGCCAGTTCGCCGTGGAGCAGCCGTTCTTTAATCGCCTCGGAAGATAACCCGGCCTTCATTTGTTCGGAAACATAAGCGGTACCGGCATTGGAAGTGGCGATTAAAATAACATTGGTAAAATCCACTACCCGCCCGGTGCTGTCGGTCAACCGGCCATCATCCATAACCTGTAAAAATAAATTAAGAATATCTTTGTCGGCTTTTTCAATTTCATCCAAAAGCAGCAAAGCAAACGGCCGGCGGCGCACCGCTTCGGTTAAGACGCCGCTGCCTTTGTCCCCAGCCGCCCCGATTAATCGACTAATACTGCTTTTATCCTGATATTCACTCATATCTAAGCGCACGGTGCGGTCCTCGCCGCCAAAATAAACCTCGGCGATGGTTTTGGCCAGTTCTGTTTTGCCCACGCCGGTGGGACCTAAAAATAAAAAGTTGGCGATGGGCTTGGTGGTAGAGCGGATCTGGGCGCGGGCCCGGCGTAAAGCGTTGGCCACCGCGTCCACAGCTTCGTTTTGTCCCACCACTCGTTTGTGCATTTCTTCTTCCAGTTTTAAAAGTTTAGTGGATTCATCGGCCGAAACGGTGGTGACTGGAATACCGGTTTTGTCGGCCACTACTTTAGCCACTTCCTCGGCCGAAACCAAGCTGTTGGCGCCTTTTTTATTGTGTGCCAAACTCGCCGCCTCGTTCATAATTTCCAAAGCGCTGCCTGGCAAATACATCTCATGAATAAATTTATGCGACAATTGCGCGGCTTTTTCCAAAGCATCATAAGAAAAAAATACTTGATGTTTATGTTCGGTCGTGCCGACTTTGGATTCTAAAACTTGCACGGCCTGATCTTCGGTCATTTCTTTTATTTCCACCTTGCTAAACACATTGCCCAAAGTGGAATTAACAATATGATGGCCATATTCTTCGGAAGTGGTAGTGGCCAAAGTTAAAAACCGCCCGCCGGTTAAATATTCGGCCATAGTGCCGGCCACATCCAGACTCCCTTGCTCGCTGCCGGCCGTCACGCCAAAAAGTTCATGAATATTATGGATAAATAAAATAACATTGCCCGCGTGCCCCACTTCGCTAAAAATATTTATTAATCTTTCCACCGCGCCCGAAGGAGTAGTGCCGGCGAGTAGCGCGGAAACGCTAATTCGCACTAATCTTTTATCTTTAAGCCGGCGCGGAACATCATCTTCTACCATGCGCTGGGCCAAGCCCTCCACAATACTGCGTTTGCCCGAACCATTATCGCCCACCAGCAGTACATTTTGCCCTCCACCCTCCACTACTCTAAAAATCTCTTCTATCTCGTGGTCGCGGGCCAAACAATTTTCCAAATAACCAAATTGAGCCAAGGCCGTTAAATCCTCGCTGAATCTGTTTAAATACGGAGTAGAAACAGCGGTCATGGCTTTATCCAAACCATATTTGGAACGATGAGAGGAAGCTTTACGCAGTTTTTTGTATTGCCGGTAAAGCCGTTCGCGGATACGCGCCCATTCCACCACATTGGCCAATTTTTGTTTATCCACGCTCAAATCGTATAACATTTCTTGCAAGGCGGTGGATTGATTAGCGCTGGCTACGAGAAGCTCGGTGACACTGACATATTCCTGGTGCGCGTTGTAGGCCTCTTCGTAGGCGCTAAAAAGCACCTGCTG
>JBBUBK010000040.1:0-2155 GCA_038058265.1 Patescibacteria group bacterium | reverse complement strand
CCATCAAACTTCCCTGCCTGCCCAATTTTGCCTTTAGCCACAGCCACGCCGCCGTTGCGAGCGCCGTGATTAAGGTTGCCGCTTTTATCCAACACCTGCGTGCTGGTCACATCTGCCCCATCAAACGTCCACCAGCCCACCAGGCCGGTATTTAAATTAGTGGTGACGTTGGAGGGGCTTTGGTTAATGGTGGAAGCTGAAACAGCGCCTGTTAGAACAAGCGATAGGGCTAAAAGTAAGATTGTGGTAAGAAATAAACGACGCATACGTATGAATTACCAATTCCTAATTCCTAATTTCTAATCAATGTCCAATGATTAAATTCCTAAATTGTGATTTGTAATTTGATTAGGAATTAGATATTAGAAATTAGAAATTTTCAATGGCCTCTGGTTTTAATAATTATAGCGTTAAAAATTAAATTTAATTCTTTGGCTTCTTGCCATAATTTGGCGGCTTCATCTCTTAATTCTGGCGCTGAAATAGCAACCATTCTTAGCCAATATTTGGTTTCTCTCGCTTCTTTCTTACAAATACCCAACTTATGAATAAAATCTTTTTTTGACTCCGCATCATCGGCTTCACAATAATTGGCGCCAATGCTGGTTCCAGCCCGCACTAATTGTGAGATAATTGGCTTGGTGGTTAGATTTAAAGGAATTTTCTTGGAAAATTTAATGATTTCTTCCGCGTATTTAGATGTTCGTTCTTCCAAGTCATACTTCACCTTTGGGTCATTGGCCATTGTGATTTGATTAGAAATTAGTAATTAGAAATTAGAAATTTTCGTCTATTTACCCATCTTATACAACTGCATCACTTCACTCGCCGACAATACGCGGTTGTAAACGCGGACGTCGTCAAGACGTTAATCTATGCCAATAAATTTCTTATAGGAGCCTTTATTCACCAACTCTATGGCGCTTCCCGGATAGGCGTCCAGAAAAATTTTTGGCTTTTTGAATGAATCCTTTTTCCACTTAAATTCAAACGCCGATAAAACATTCCCTTTTTCTTCCACATAATCTATTTCTTGTTTTTGCGTTGTCCGCCAAAAATACATATTCGCGTCCAGGCCGCGGCTGTTGTTATATTTTATTCTCTCGCTAATCATAAAATTCTCCCATAAATTTCCAACATCAGTCCTAAGATCAAACGGGTTAAAATTATTTATCAGCGCGTTGCGGATTCCGGTATCATAAAAATAAATCTTTCTTAATTTTTTTAGTTCATTTCTCAAATTTCTGCTAAACGGGCCGAGACGGAAAATAATAAAGGCCTTCTCTAAAAGTTGTACGTAATTTTCCACCGTTTGTTTGCTGACCCCCACCAAACTGGCTAATTCATTATACGAAACTTCGCAACCGATTTGCAGGGCCAAGGCCTTTAACAATTTTTCCAAAACCTCAGGATTCTTAATATGTTGATATTGCAAGACGTCTTTGTAAGCGTAACTAAAGGCCAAACTTTTCAGTTTCTTTTCACTGTCCTCCCCGTCTCGCGTAATTTCGGGATACATTCCATAAATCATTCTTCTTTCCAAAAGCCGATCAATCTCCAAACCCGAATATGTCTTTCGCAATTCTTCCAAAGAAAAAGGGTAGAGATAATATTCGTTTTTCCTCCCGGTGAGCGGCTCGGCGATTTTATTGGATAAATCAAAAGATGAAGAGCCGGTCGCGATTATTTGAATATCCTTAAAATTATCCGCGATTAATTTTAGCGTCAGTCCGATATTTTCCACTCGCTGCGCTTCATCAATAATTACCAGCCGCTTTCTCCCGATAAAAGCTTTAATTTCTGTTGATGTCTTGTTAGTCAAAGCGTCTCTAATATCCGGCTCGTCGCAATTGAAATAAGATGAATTTTCAGCATACTTCTTCTGGATTTCCTTAACCATGGTTGTTTTGCCGACTTGACGCGCGCCATAAATAATGGCTATTTTCCCCTTAAACAAGCCCTTTTCTATCGCGTCTTGAATGCTTCTTTTGATTGTCATAATTGATTTGACGAAATATGTGATTTACCGAAATCATGCAGGGTAACGACATTTGAAACCCTGCCCGCGTAACGTCCATTGAAACGCGGCGCTTTATTTAGGCAACTCTACTTACCTAATTATATACTATTTAGGCAAGTTTGTCAACTTCTTTAT
>JBBUBK010000039.1:0-3243 GCA_038058265.1 Patescibacteria group bacterium | reverse complement strand
GGGGTTTTATTTTTGTAAAAAATTTGTTATAATGTGAAACGACTGCTAGAGATTCCTCGTCGCTTCGCTCGCTCGGAATGACAGCCGTTGTTAATTTTTAATTTAGGAGGATATGAGGAGGAGAAATATTTTTTGGTTAGCCGTTTTTATTTTAGGCGGCTTTTTTGTTTTAAATAACGCGCGAGCCGAAGACTGCGCCACCTCCACCGGCTGGGCAAGCATAAAAATAAACGAAATAAGTTCTTATTCCAGCAGCGATTGGGTGGAATTATATAATTTATTAGGCATGTGCGTGGATTTAACCGGTTTAAAATTATGGGACTCAACCACCAGCACTGCTATAAAAACTTTATCCGGCACTACCACCGCGCACGGCTTTTCTTTTTTTGAGGTGAGTAATCGTCTTAACCGCGATAGCGACAGCGTGGTTTTAAAAAATAATGCCGAAGAATTAGACCGATTTGATTATGGCACTACGGATTATCCGGCGGCCGGAGAAAGCCAAGTGTGGGCGCGCGAGATTGACGGGAGCGGAAGTTGGAAATTGACGGTTTCCTCCACGCCGGGCGCGATGAATATTATTACCGTTACCACCACACCGGAGACGCCTACCAGCACCTCGGGAATTTCTACCACCACTCTTTGGGTCAAGTTAAAAATCAACGAAGTCGTGCCGGATTCGGAGAGCGGCAATGAGTGGGTGGAATTTTTTAATCCTTCTACTTCCAGTTTGGATTTAGTCGGCGGATATTTGTGCGACAGCCGGGGTGTTACCTCTACCGCGGACTGCAAAGATCTATCTGGGAGTATTGGCGCCTTGGGCTGGCTTAAGTTTGATTGGACCGGATATTTTTTAAACAATGACGGCGACAGCGTGATTTTAAAAAATCCGGAAGCGCAAATGGTGGACGAGGTAATTTATGGGACTAGTTTATCTACGCCGGATAAGGGCGAAGCCTTGGCCAGAACAGAAGACGGAATTGATACAGACAGCAATACCGATTGGGCTATTACTACCAACATAACGCCCGGAGAGGCCAATGTTATCGTGGCGCCGGTTGTAGTTCCACCGGCTTATAGTGGTGGTGGCAGTACTTTAGAATCACCAGTAACCGAAGTTAAAAAATTAACCACTTCCACCGTCAAAACCACCACGGCCACTGTTAAAAAAATTAAGGAAGTCGGTTTGGTTTGGAAAGTAAAATACGACCCGCGAGTTAGGGTTGGCACGACGACCATCCTGGACGCCTCCGGCACACTGGACCCGCGGGGTGGGCGGATAGAAATGAGTTGGAATTTAGGTGAAGGCGCGATATTTACGGGAGAAAAAGTTGTTTATACTTTTGTTTCTTCCGGCCCGCACGATATTATTATTTATGCCACCAGCACCGCCGGCACCGTGGACAAAAAACAGATTAAAATAATGGTTTATCCCACGGAGCTTAAAATTGGCGCCGGTGTGGTGATAGATAAAATTTTACCCAACACCGTGGGCGCGGATGAAAGGGAATATGTGGCTGTTAAAAACATTACTTCCTCCACCATTAATATTTCCAACTGGAAAATTTTGGCCGGCGACAAAATTTATAATCTGCCCACTAGCACTTTTATTTTAGCCGGCGATAGTTTAGTTTTTTATCATGCCGTCACTGGGTTAATTTTGGCCAACACCGGCGGCCAAGTGGAACTGCGCGACGAGAATGATATTTTGGTAGATGAATTAATTTACGGCAAAGCTAAGGAGGGGCAGGTGATAGGCGATACGGCCACCGGCACGCCGGATAATATAGTTGCCCCTGCTGTTAAAAAAACTGTTTCCAAAATAAAAAATTATGGGAGATTAGGCTTGGCGGCCGTTAAAGATTTGGAAAAAGACAGCGTAGTAAAAGTACGGGGCGTGGTGACGGTTTTGCCCGGCGTTTTAGGCAGTCAATTTTTTTACCTCTCCGACGGACAGTCGGGCCTGCAAATTTATCAATATAAAAAAGATTTTCCCGAATTAAAAATCGGTGATGAGGTGGAAGTCCGGGGCGCCGTCTCTATCAGCGGTAATATTAAGCGTTTGCGACTCGCGAATAAAAAAGCGGTGGATATTTTGTCCACGGGAAACACCGTCCAGCCGCTCTCCGTGGAGTTAGGCGAGCTGGATGAGTCGCCAACGGGAAATTTGATAAAAATTAAAGGCGAGATTACGGAAATAAAAAGCAATTTTATGTATGTGGATGATGGCACGGCTGAAGCAGTGGTGTATTTTAAGGCGGGCAGCGCCATTGATAAGAAAAAAATTTTGGAAGGAGAAAAAGTGGAAGTGACCGGGATTTTGGAACAAGCTAAAACTGGCCTGCAGCTTTGGCCCAGGTCCAATGAGGATATTGTTTCGCTCGGGCCGTCCGAGGACTTATTAAAAAAACAACAGCTGGCGGTTGGCGCCAAAGGAAGCGATACGGCCGAAAAATATCTTACGGCCACGGCCGGCGGATTAACCACTTTGCTTTTGGGATTTTTGGTGCGCGTCCGCGGAGCCTTAATTTGGGGCGCGGGCAGAAGAACCTTGGCTTTTTTAGGCGGGCTGATAAAGAGGGGCTAAGAATTGACAAAAAGCCGGTGGTGAGATAGTTTAGCTTTAAATCGGAATCAATCATGGCAATTAAGGCATTACCAAAGGAGGCGGATCATGGCCACGACCAAAGAGGAGGTTATTCGTGGGGTGAATTTAGTGCGTGGTGGAGGCTGCATTCGGCGGATTAGCATCCCGGAGCCCGCGCCGAAGGACAAGCCCGGGCAGGTGTTATTTTCCCCTGAAGAAGCCAAGATGTTTCAGTTGTACGAGGGAGACCTGAGAGCCATCATCTCTGCGATTGGGCCTTCGCTTTTTTTGTATGGTTTGTCCTGTAACGGGGGCAGGGGGATGCCAACGGAGGAGAACACAATTGTGAGCGAGGCGATTTATTTGTATCGCTCACCAGAGAAGCCGGAGTCGATGGGGGACATTAAGTTCATCGGCGCGGTAAAGGATCCGAGAAAAGTATTTCTGGGTTTGGTGGAGGTAGAGATAACTACTGCCGATCTTGTGGCAACTCTTGACCAGTTTGTTATGCCGGGCAAGGTTATGCCCAAGTTGTTCACGGCGGTGTTTACAGCAGGCAAGGGGGCGTGACGGATTGGTCACAGGTGGGTGGGGCGGTTCCGAGTGCTCGGGACCGCCATTTTTTTTATCACCGAGAGTTGATTTTTTCCTTTATT
>JBBUBK010000038.1:0-2370 GCA_038058265.1 Patescibacteria group bacterium | reverse complement strand
TCTTTCGGCGCCGCGCCCACCAAATTTCTAATCTTCTCCACCACATCTTTATTCTCCGGATTCAAATCCTTAACCTTATAATAATACTGCAGGGCCGTGGCTTTATCCCCGCGCGCTTCGTAGAGCAAGCCTAAACTGTAAATAGCGTTGGAATAATTCGGCTGCAGACGCGCTGCTTCCTGCCATAATTTTTCCGAATCATCGCGGTCGTTTTTACCGTTGCGGTTGTAAAGCAACCGGCCAAAGTTAAACAAGAATTCCGGATTGCTGATGCCGGCCGGCAAAACGGTTTTGTAAACCTCCACCGCTTTATCCATTTCTTTGTTCTGTTCATAAGCGCCGGCCAGACCCAAATACGCCCCCACATAATCTTTTTTCAAATCAATGGCTTTCTGATAGCTTTTAATCGCGTCCGCCCAGTTTCCAGCTAAGCTATAATTATTCCCCAAACGCCAAAACAACACCGGGTTAGAGGGCTCCAATTCCGAGGCTTGGTTTAAGGATTTAACCGCCCAACTTCTGGCATCCGGCACCAAAGCCGCGGCATTCTCATACATCGTGGATAAATTTTCCCAGAGCGCCACCGACTTGGGCGAAAGATCCGTGGCGATCTTGGCCTCATTCACCGCCTGCGCCACCAAATTACTCACCGCTGTCACATCCGGTTTGGTTTTACGGCTGGCGTCAATGGCCTCCAGCAAAAATACCTGGGCCAGCGCCGCGTGATACAAATCCGAACTCTGCCGTTTGGCCAGCGAATCGGACAATTTATTTTCCGCCACTTTAAAATCCGTGGCGCGCAGGGCTTGGGCGTAAGCGGTTTCGGCCATATACTGCTGGACGCCCCAGACGCCGGCCATAATCACCGCCGCCATCACCACGATCAGCACAAAAGAAAAAGATAAACTGTATTGCGGGGTGTCTTCCACTTCCCATTCTTTATGACGCACCACGTTCTGGCTAAAGAAGGCCAAACCAGAAACCACGAGCCCCAGCATCAGCCACCACAACCACCACAGCACCGGGCCGTACAAAGTAGCGCCCAAACCAATGGTCAAAACTATCCAGGCCGCCACTACCAAAAATACATCCAGGCGCGCGTTATTTTGGGACAAGCCCAATTCATTAATAATATTTTCTACCGTGCCCGACAGGCGCAAACGGAACCAGCTGTTTAAAGCATGCCCGAGCGCAAACAGACAAAGGAAGATAAAAACCAAAAAGGTGGCCAGTCCGCCTTCGGCCAGGAGCGCCAACAGAGAACTGAACGGCTGATTAAACCGCAGCGACCAGGCAAACTGATCGTTGTTAAAATCCGCGGTTCTAAATTTGGAAAAATCCACGCCAAAGGTCCCGAAACCGCTGCCGACTAAAAAGTTTTTGGCGTTGGACAAAATAACATCGGAAGTAATGGACCAGGAGGGTCTAACCCCCAGCGCGATTTCCACCGGCACGGCCGACTGCAAAGATTTGGGCGTGCCAAACACGATAAAGACCGCCACCAAAATTAACACCGCGAACAGCGTGGAAATCCAGCCCATGCGCGCTTCCAGCACAAAACTCACGCCGATTAAGAGCAATAAGATCAGTCCCGCCAGCAGTACCCACCACAAAAGTTTAAAACTCAAAAGGGTGAGGCAGACAAAAGCTAAAATCACCACAAAAAAGTAGGCGAGCGACCGGCCCACGCCCAGGCTCTTCTTTAAGAGCTGTCCGGCCGACAGCATAAAAATCACAATCATGAATAAACCGAAGGGACTGTTAATCTGGTCCACGGTATTCCAAACCGAGACGGACAATTTGGCCAACAGATCAAAATTAAAAACTGTTTTTAAAATAAACAACAAAGCCGCCAGGCCGCCGCTTATAATCAACGTATCCACCACTCCCCGCCAGCGCGCCGGGGTATCCGCCACATTGACGATGAGAAAATAGAAGAGCGCCAAAAAAGCCAAAAAAATAAAGTTCATGACGAAAAATTCCGTGCGGCCGAAAAAACTGTCGTAGATATTGGTGGAAAAAATGGAGGAAATTAAACTGGTAAAGAGCACGGCCAAAATAGGCCAGTCCAAAATAGAGTGGCGGTAGGAAAGTTTTTTGGATAAAACTATTTTAGCGGCGAATAAAAGCAGGTTGACCAAAACAATGGCCATAAATACATACTGTTTTGGTATGATATAGAAATTGGTCAGGTTCTTATCAAAAAATAACGGCACCACTAAAGCGTTTAACAACAGAAAAATATATGAAAAAATGTTTATAAATTTAAATAGACGTTGGTTGGGCATAACGTTTTAAAATTAATTAATAAATTATTTTTTCTATCAATATTATATCACAGATATAATAAAGAAGGAATGTGTATAACTC
>JBBUBK010000037.1:0-8232 GCA_038058265.1 Patescibacteria group bacterium | reverse complement strand
TTTTTAATTCACGGTTTGGTGGATGTGACTTATTTTAAAAATGATTTGGCGATGTTGTTTTGGATAATAATATCAATTGTCATTCCGACGACGAAGGAGGAATCCCTGGCCGTATCGCGAGTTAAGCCAGAGGTTCCTCTCCCGAGTACTCGGGATTCGGAATGACAAGACGAAATATGTTTTATTATCTTTACGCTTTAATCACCATGCCCGGCGTGGTCTTACACGAATTAAGCCATGCTTTTTTCTGCGTGTTTTCTGGTATTAAAGTCCACGAAGTTAAATTGTTCCGTTTTGGCAATCCGGCTGGCTATGTGGTGCACGACGAGCCGACCAAATTTTTACCAGGACTTTTAATCTCCCTGGGTCCGCTACTCATCAATTCTCTGCTCGCTCTTTTGTGTTTTTCTCAGGTCAAAGCGCCATATTTGGCCGTTCGTCCGGCTTTGTTTTTATGGCTGGGCCTGGCGTTGGGTCTGCACGCCATTCCTTCCACCGGCGACGCTAAAGCTATTTTTAATCTGGCCAATCATTGCTTTTGGCGCAACCCGCTGGTGATAATTTCTTACCCATTTATCTTACTTCTTTATATCCTCAATCTCCTCAAGCGTCTGCACATAGATATTGTTTATGTGGCCGTACTGTTTTGGCTGGGAAATATTTATTTGAAATAGAGAATAAAAAACAAGAGCCGGTTTCTTGCGTTTTTTTAAAAATTATGATACTATGCTTTGTAGTAGGTATTTAAAATTTTATGGTCAATCAACTAAAAACATCTTTGGGCGAGCTGGAAGCCGAGGTAATGGGAACTGTTTGGCGGCAGAAAGAATCTACCGTTCGTTCGGTTTTGCTTAAATTACAGAAAAAAAAGAAAATCGCCTACACAACCATCATGACAATTATGAATCGGCTTTATGAGAAAGGTCTGTTGCGCCGCCGCGCGGATACCAGCGGCGCGTATGTCTATTTACCCCGGCAGACCAAAGAGGAATTTTTCGCGCGGGTGTCCGGCAATTTAATCACCAAGATGCTCAAGAGTTACGGCGATGTGGCCGTGGCGCAATTTATTGATATTGTCAGCGGCGACGACTTTAAACAGTCGGAAGAATGGCGAAAAAAGTTGCGCCAGATTGCTGAATAATATCCGTGAATTCAATTTAATCACCTCGGCATGACTAAAATTTTTTTCAAAAATTCACAGGCCCAAACCTTGCGCGGAAAAGCCGACCGGGTTTTGTTTCAAATTATCGCTCTGGCCGCGCTATTTTTGAGCGGGCTGGCTGTTCTCGCGCTAAAATTTTTTCAGGATATTTACGCGGCCGGCCGATTTATTTTTGGCAAGATTGAGGCCGCGTGCGCTTGCGCGGGTCAGGTTTCTTTTTTTACCCACCCCTGGTTATTTAGCGCGTTATTTTTGGGCGGATTAATGTTGCTCCTGGCGTTAATTTTGGCCGTATACACTATCTTGCGTTTATGTCTTAAAACACGCAAGTTCGTGCGGGTTAATGTTCGGCGTCAAAAAGATCAACCATCCGACAAACTGGCCAAAATTAGCCGCGAGCTGGGTATCGCGGACAGGGTGGCGGAGAACGAATCAAAGGAACCGATCGTCTTTTGTTATGGTTATCGCCGGCCCAAAATTTGTATTTCCTCCACTTTAATCTCGCGTTTATCCGAAAGCGAGTTAACCGCGGTGTTGGCGCATGAAAAATTTCATATGCAGGCGCGCGAACCGGTTAAGCTTTTAATCGTCAGAATTATTTCTTTGCTTTTCTTTTTCGCGCCAGGCGTTAAATTACTTGCCGGCAAGTATGTAACGTTTTCCGAGCTGGCGGCGGACGAAGCCGCGACGGCCGGGTTTACCAACAAAATTCCTTTAGCGCAAGCGCTTCATAAAATTATCGGCTGGGAACAAAAACGCGCCCTGGGCAGGATGTTTGCTTTGTCTTTTTTCAGCTCAGTTACCGAGGAACGGGTGCGCAAGCTTACGGACGAGTCGTATGTTCCTTCCGCCGCTTGGCTTAATAAAAAAATATTAGTTAGCGCTTTTTGCGCGCTGTTCCTCTTTGTCGGGGCCAATAATTTTCTCTCTTCACGGATTATTCAAAATTCGCTGGTCTCCCACACCCACTCTAACACCTGCCAGCGGCCGACAACCAAGGCTCAAACCCTCGCCTCGGCCATGGTTTGCGCGCCTCAAAGCGATTCGGAAAGTTGTACCATGGGGTACGCTAATCTTCCCCCAAGCCGGTGTTAAGCCGGCCGGCTGGCCCCTGTGGATAAAAAAGGTCTTGACAGATTTTCCCTTACCTACTACACTATGTAGTAGGTAAGTTTATTTTTATTAAATCGCCTCTATGCCTCTTTCTAAAAATTCGCGCTTTATGATAAACGTTGGCTTGCTGGGAGCGCTCGCCGTTTCACTGATAACCAACCAGGCGGCGCTTTCCAAAAATAGGGATTTGGCGGGCGTATCAGCCAATGATTTTTTAACTAAATTGACTTCAAAATTAAGCCGCGGCGCCGGCGCCGGCCTGACCGGCGATTTGAGCCAAGATGCCGTAAAGCTGGCTCTCTCGCAGGGCGCGCCGGAGGTGTATGGCAATGAACTTAGCGTAAGTTTTGACCAAGCGGCGCAATCCATGAATATTATGAAAGAATTTGATCCGACTTATGGCAGTAAAAAAATAAAACTGGCGGGCGATTTATTAAAAAGATATGTAGCTATTGGAACAAAAATCGCTTGTGAATATTGTTGCGGCGCCACCGCCCTGGTTAGGGAAGACGGCGAGGCGGCGTGCGGTTGCGCGCACTCGCAAGCCATGCGCGGACTCGCGGCGTATTTACTGCAAACTCACGCCGGCGAGTATACTGATGACCAAATTTTGCGCGAATTAGCGCGTTGGAAGGGAAGCTACTTCCCCAAGGCCATGGTGGATAAAATTTCAAAACAGCTTAGCGGCGGAGAATACACGCCTGATGTGGCCGCGCTGTTGCTGGATTTGAAAGTGCCTAAGTATAGCGGCGAGAGCAAGAGCGCGCCTCTGCCGAGCGAGATAAAAGATTTGCCCGGGCAAGTGGGCGGGTGTTAATAAAAAATCATTCAATTATTCTTAATATATAATTTATGCCAACACACGAACACCAGGAAGGGATTAAGGAAAACGCCTTGGAGAGTTTAAAGGAAGAAATTATCAGCAGTCTTGATAGCCGGCGGCGCGCTCCGTTATCATGGGGCAGTCTGACCGTGAGCGTCACCTTAGGCGTCTTGGCTTTGATTTCTATCGTCCAAGTGGTCCAGTCGGCGTCATTATACGGCAAATTAAAATCAAGTGATCTAAAGCCGGCGGCCGTTTCAGCCAGTCCAGCCGGCGGACCCGCGTCAAGCCTGCCGACCCAGGTGGGCGGGTGTTAATATTCTTTAATAATTTTGAGTTTTTTCTATGGAACCTTCCGAGAATAAAGTAACCGTAAATTTTTGGCTCTTGGCGGTTTTTTTCGCGGTCGTGCTTGGCAGCGCGGGTTTGGGCGGGTTATATCTGACGCGCGCCAACTCTATGATTAAAGATAGAATCGCGGCCAATAAAGAAACGGCGCGGCCGGCCAATATTGACGCTATCACGATTAGCGACAAGAACTGTCCGGAGTGTTTTGACGTGGCGCTGATTTTAGCTAATCTTAAAAACGCGAACATAAAATTAAATACCTCGCGCGCCGTTGACCGTTCCGAGGAGGAAGCCAAAACCTTAATTAATAAGTATGCGATAGAAAAACTGCCTACCCTCATCTTGCGGGGAGAAGTTCAAAAAGACGATAGTTTAAAAGCGGCGCTGCTGCAAGCCGGCGATATAGACGGTGATACTTTTGTGTTGCGGCAAATTGGCGGGCCTTATGTGGTGGCCGCCACCGGCGAGATTAAAGGCCAAACCGAACTGACGCTGATCGGTGATTCAACCTGTGATAAATGCTATGACGTTAGGCAGCATCAATCCATACTTTTCCGATTCGGCCTTAGCCCCAAGACAAAAGTGGTTGATGTTAATTCGTCTGAAGCCAAAGCGCTTATGGCCAAATATAAAATTTCCCTGATCCCGACATTTGTGCTCACCGGGGAAGTCAAGGAGTATCCGGCCTTCCTTAAAATTTGGCCGCAAGTGGGCGCCGTTAAAAATAACGCCTATATCTTTACTCAAGGCGTGCCGTCCATGGGTGTCTATAAGGATTTAAAAACCGGAAAAGTGATTAATCCGGCTGATTAAATTTTCATGCTGTTAAACCTAATCGTCCCCATCTTAAAACGTCAGCGGTATTTTTTGACGGCGGCCGCGGCAACCTTAACCATGTTTGGCTTGTCGTATTATTTGATGGTTTTTAATATTACCGATAAGAATATCGTGGCCTACGCTTACATGAACGGTACGTGGTATACGATCGGTTCGCTGATACTCACCGCGCTTATTTCAATAATGCTGGGGTTGTACTTGGCGGTGTGGCGATTTAGGCGCGAGCTGGCGGCGGCCAGAAATACCGCCGGGCATGCCGCGCTTAGCGCGAGCGGAGCGCTGGGCGGTTTGCTCGCGGCCGGTTGCCCAACCTGCGGGGCGCCCCTGCTCGCTCTGCTCGGCGCGCCGCTGGCTCTGCTCGCTCTGCCGTTTAGAGGATTAGAGTTAAAGGCGTTAAGTCTGATTTTAATTTTTCTATCGGTTTATTCGCTGGCGGAAAATTTATATAAACAATTATCATGCGCCTGCGAGATTAGCGCCCCCGCCCCTAAAAATAATTTATAATTTTTACCATGAAAATACCAAAATTTTCCACTTTGTTAGCGGTGTGCGTGGCGGTGATAGCCGTCATAATTATTTTGCCCAGAATATTTCCCGGTTTCGGCGGTAGTTCTATTTGGCTATTGCTCTTGGCTTGTCCGCTGATGCATCTTTTTATGATGAAAGATCATGGACCTAAAAAATAATTAAATATGATTCCGTATTTTGAAGTTGAAAAAATAATGCTCGGCCCGGTGACTCTGCATGTGTGGGGTTTAATGGTCGCCCTCGGCTTGGGCGTGGCAATTTTTTATGCCTACAAACTTGCCGGCAAATATTTGTTATCCCAGGCTATTATTTTGGACAGCGCGGTTTGGATGCTGATCGGGGCTTTTGTCGGCGCGCGGATTTTTTATGTAGTTTTTTATGAACCGGCGTATTTTATGGCTCATCCGGAAAATATATTTAAGATTTGGCAGGGCGGCGCGGCTTCCACCGGAGGGTTTATTGGCGCTCTCGCGGCGCTGTATTTATTCGCGAAAGTAAGAAAGTTAAAATTTCAAGAATTGTGGCCTTATTTTGATATTCTGGCCGTGAGCCTATGGCTGGGTTGGGGCTTGGGCCGCCTGGGTTGTTTTTTAACGCACCTGCACCCAGGAAAATTGACTAATTTTTTCTTGGCGGTTAATTATCCCGGAGGGGCGCGTTTTGATCTCGGTCTTTTTGAATCAATCACCGGTTTTGCCTTGTTCGCGGTTTTTGCGGTGATGTTTAAACGTTTAATCAAGAAACGATGGGGCTTAGTGGCCCTCTATTCCACCGCTTCTTACGCGATGATTCGGTTTTTCTTAGATTTTCTAAGAGCCGCGCCGCTAGAATATGGCGCCGGCGACGCGCGCTACTGGTCGCTGACCCCGGCGCAGTGGGGGATGGCGGCGGCCCTGGTGGGATTGGGTCTGTTGATTACAAAAAACAAATCGGCCAAAGCTAACGCGGAATTATTACCCGATTAAATATTACTTATGGACATCTTAGTGGGCACATCACTGGTGGCGGCTTTTATCGCCGGCCTGGCCGCGCTCTTCGCGCCTTGCTGTATTACCGTGCTTTTGCCGTCCTACCTGGGATCAATCTTTAGGGAGCGGAGAAAAGTTTTCATCATGACCTTTATCTTTTTTTTGGGCGTCTTAGTGGTTTTTCTGCCTTTGGGCTTGGGCTCGGCCGCGTTCGGGCAGCTTCTAAGCCGATATCACAGCGCCATTTTTATAATCGGCAGTATTTTCTTGTTGATGCTTGGTTTAATGTTACTGCTTGGTCGGCATTTTTCCCTGCCCTTTCAGGTCAATCCGACTTTAAAAAACCACCACCCCTTTTCCGTTTTCACGCTGGGCATTTTTTCCGGAATCGCCACCACCTGCTGCGCGCCGGTCTTGGCCGGAGTGCTGGCCCTGTCGGTTCTGCCGGGGTCGGTGTTTTGGGGAATGATGTACACGCTTAGTTATGTGCTGGGCATGGTTGCCCCCCTGTTTTTTATCGCTTTATTTTTGGATAAAAGCGCGATCACCAAAAAATTGATGCGGGTCCGCAAACCTATCTCTTATTCCTTAGGTTCGGTTAAGGTCAGTTTGACCATAGGTGAATTTATTTCCGGCGTGATGTTTGTGGTCATGGCCATCTTTACCATGAGTCTGGCCTTTTTCAACAAGCTTAATGTTCATTCGTCCTATCAGGTGAATATAAATATATATTTAACTAAATTATTCAATTCCCTTCGGGGCCTAATCACCTTTTTTCCGGAATACGTTTGGGCGATAATTTTTTTATTTTTATTAATTGGTTTAATTATTAAAACAATTTATTTATTTAAGAAAGAAACATATGAACAAGGCGATAAATCATAATAACGAGAATGTTATTATTCTCGCGGCGATAGCCAGTTTTACCGTGATCGTGGTGGCCGGAATTTGGTTTTTGAGCAGTCTTCAGACGCGGGCCAATAATGGCGGCCGGCCCGAACAGTCCTCCGACGACATGGACGGTCATCATTCGGGGGGAGGCAAGCAGGCCTCAACCGCGGCCCTGGAGGCCTTGGTGGGCCAAGTTGTGCCCGATTTTGCCCTGACTGATAGAGACGGCAAAACATATAGCCGGGAAAATCTTAAGGGTAAAAATGTCGTCCTCTTTTTTAACGAGGGTTTGATGTGTTATCCGGCCTGCTGGGATCAAATCGCCCAGCTGGCTTCGGATGGCAGATTAAACAACAAAGATACGGTTGTTTTGTCGGTGGTGGTGGACCCGGTTAAGGATTGGCAAAGCGCCGTGGATAAAATGCCGGAGTTGGCCAAGGCCACTGTTGTTTTTGATACTGACCGGGAAGTCTCCAACAAGTTTGGCGTCCTTACCACGCCTTCCTCCATGCATTACGGGTCTTTGCCCGGGCATAGCTATGTGGTTATAGATAAAGAGGGGATTGTTAGACACGTTTATGATGATCCCCGAATGGCCATTCATAACAATCAACTGCTGGACGAGTTGGCCAAATTAAAATAGGATTATATGTCCGAAAAATCGGCCTTGACCAAGTCAATAGTTTACGGCTTGTTAGCCAGCTTGCTGCTAATCGTCTTTTATTTTTTCATCGTTACTTTAGTTTCCGGATGGAGTTTCGCGCAAGGGCAGTTTGGCCATTACTGGTATTATCTAACAAGTTTAGCCGTTGGTTTCGGCCTTCAGATAGGGCTGTATGTCTACCTAAAAAACGCGATCCATAATCAGCAAGGATCAGGCAAAGTTTTGGCCGTGTCCGGTACGACCTCCACGGCCGCCATGATTTCGTGTTGCGCGCATTATTTGGTGAATATCGCGCCGGTGCTGGGAATTGCCGGGGCCTTAAGTATTATCGCGCAATATCAAATACAGTTATTTTGGGTAGGACTGGCGTTTAATTTGGGTGGCATAGTTTTTATCGCTAATAAATTATTTAAATTTAAAAAATTAATTATATGAAAAAGAGCAGCGTCTTATTGGGGGCTTCTTTGTTGGCGGCCGGGGCGTTATTCGTTTATTTTGGCTTTCATCACATTTTTATACTGGAAAAACCCACTGCGGCGGCCGGTATTTCCTCCGCGATGCCGAAGGGCAAGGCCTTGGCCAGTCGCGTAGATGAACAGGGCGGAGTGAGCGTGGAAGTTCGGCCTTTAAAAATTGAACCGGACGCGCCCTGGCAGTTTGAAGTAATCATTAATGCCCACTCCGGAGACTTGGACGCGGATTTAACCAAACAGGCGGCGTTGTATGATGAAGAATCCCATTTTTATAAGCCGCTTAGCTGGACCGGCTCGCCGCCGGGCGGGCATCACCGCGAAGGCACTTTAACCTTTGCCCCCCTGGAGATACGGCCGAAGTTTTTAGAGCTCAAAATAAAAAATATTGGAGAAATACCCGTGCGTACTTTTAGTTGGGATTTAAA
>JBBUBK010000036.1:0-5736 GCA_038058265.1 Patescibacteria group bacterium | reverse complement strand
GTTTTTGTTATATCTAAACAACTATCCGTAGTTTCGGTTCCCGCAATACCATTACAACAAAACGGGTCTACCCCCGAGTAAACCGCGCAACAATTGAGAGAAGCGGGCGAGCCGTCGCAAACCGAAGAAACATTATTACCGGCGTTTACCTCATTCTGCCCGCCCGGACCCATCCCGGGATAAAAACAATTATAATGCACATCTTCCACGGTGGAAGTGACTATGGGGTAATAATACTGCCGGCTGTCATCTTTAAACGGGCAATGATCCATCCGCGCCACGGTCGCGCCGCCATCAAAATCAAATAAAGCGCGCGGCACCAGGCAGAGCGGCTCCGGTTGTATGGGTTTTTCTTCCACGATAATGCCATACAAAGAATCGGCTCGCATGCGCTTGCTAAAAATAAGATCAAACGGGGCTTTGGCCGACACATATTGCGCGTCCAAACCCGGCGTAATTCTGGTTAAATACGGGGCCGTAGCGTCAATTTCGTCTTTTATTTTAAAACCCCAAAAAAAGTTATCCGGTTCTTGCCAAGTAGGAAAAACCGGCAAGGTGGTGGTGGCGTTTTGAGTTTTACGGTCGCTATTGCCGTCCAGCGCGTTGCCGGAAAGGTCCATCACACCGGAAAAAGGCAGGGCTTCAAAAGAACCAACCCTTTGAACCTTGCCCGCCCGAAGCAAAACAGTATAATCATCTTTTTTACAATTCGCTCCGGCCTTATCGCACACCGGCAAACAATAAATAGGATTGCCGCAGGCGTTGACCCCGCAGGTGCTGGTGGACACAAATTCCAAGGTGCGGTAGCCGTTGGTTAAAATAAACGCGCCGGCCGGCCGGCTGCTCGCGGAACTGGTCGCAAAAATATTCTGTCCGGTTAAATAATAAGACGACCCGTCGTCGGCAATCTTAAATTCCCCCTGAATGCCGGTGGGGTCAATGGGTTTGCTAAAATCAATTTGAATCACTGAATTTTTGCTCTCGGTGGAATTGCGGGCCGGAAAAACGGAACTGACGGTGGGCGGAGTAAGATCCAATTCGGTGCTGGCAATAAATTGCCACTCGTAATAATTAACGCCCAAAACTTTGGTAGAAAAAGCCGAGGGGTCATTGTTCTCGGGATCGTCTAATAAAATCCCGGAGCCCAAGCGCACGACATAACCAATTTTATTTTGACTATCGCCCAAATAATCGTAAGGGCGAAAAATTAAGGAATAAGCTTTGCCTTGCTCGTCGTAGTTTACCAAAATAGCAGCGCCAGTTATGGGTTGATTATTGTCGGCTCTGGTAATAAAAATATGATCCCTGTCAAAAATGGGCCGGTCGCAATCGTTTTGCCAGCTGGTCATATTGCTTTTACAATTGCCTAAAATATCATCGCCGCTGTTTTCGGCTACAAAACTGGCGGGCTTGACGGGTTTGCGAAAAGTTACAATGATTTTGGTGTTGCGCGGCACGTTAATTTGATTGCGGGTGGGATAGTGGTCTTTAACGATTCTGCCCAAAGCGCCGCTCCCCGTAAAATTTTGAGTGACGGGCGCCCCTCCGCCGGGACCGCCCGCCGGGCCGTCCAGGCCAATGCCCAGCATCCGCATCACAAAAAGTACCAGGCCGTAGGCGCTAAGGATGATTATTAGACCAATGATGGCGTTGACTAAAAATTTTTTGGCCTGGCCGATTTGCTCTTCGTTGCCGCCGGCCGTCATCCATAAAAACCCGCCATACATAATTAAGACCGTCAAAACCAAACCAACCAGACCCAGCGCGACGCGGATTATGTTGGCGATAATTTGACGGATGTCAGTGGTGGGCAGGCCCAAGGGCTGGGCAATTACCCGCACCCCCTCTAGCGCCTGATTTTGCGCCAGGGCCGGCGCGGCCAAAAATGAGGAAAACAAATAAAAAACCGCCACTAAAACGAGCCCGAGCAGAATGGCGGCTTTTATTTTAAATTTAAATTGTGATTTCCATTGAAGCATGACCAATGGAGATTATCGTCCCGACTTTACCTCAGGGCGAATTCTAACGAGAAAAAGACCGGCCGGTTTCCTCCGGCATCTGACCGATTTTTTTTAGGTATTCAATCTTCTCACCCATCGCCAAGCGATGCAGAGCGCTTTTGCGGCGCAAAGTTTTATTTTTTTTGCGCGCAAAAAATTGAATCTTCTTAACCTGAAGAATCTTGCCGGATTGCTGCCAGCGCTTTTTTATGCGGCGCATAAAGGCCTCAAAAGATTCGTTTTTCTTGCGTTTTATCTCTGACACAATTCCACCTCTCTTTCTTAAATACTAATAATACGAATAGGTAGTTATTTTATTCCTTTTTGGCTCCATTGTCAAACTTCTTTTTAAGCATGCTCTCCAGCTTTTTCTGATCCACAATTTCCTGAACACCGGATTCCATGTCGCGGATAATAATCGTGCTTTCCTGGACCTCTTTTTGCCCTAAAATCAAGGCGTACGGCACCTTTAAACTATTAGCCAATTCCAGCTGGGCCTTAAGCGAGTTTTTAAAGAAATTAAAAGCTACCTTAATCTCCTGCCCGCGCAGTTCGTCAATTATCTTAAGCGCCCTGCTGCGCGCCCGATCGCCCAATTGAGCGAAAAACACCTGCAAATTATTGGCCGGCATTTCTTTTTTATTTTGCTCATTGTATTGCTTTAAAGCCGTCACCGCCCGTTCAATGCCCAAAGCCACACCGGCCGCCGGCGTGGGCCGGCCGCCCAATTCCTCCGCCAGCAAATCATACCGACCGCCGCCGCAGAGCGCGCTCTGCGCTCCGCCTTCGCCGGTCGCCGGATAAATTTCAAACACAGTATGAGTATAATAATCCAAACCGCGCACCAGGGTGTGACGCAGAGTATAGGGCACGGCGAGTTCATCCAGATATTCCAAAACTTTCATAAAATGATTTTTAGATTCCTCGCCCAGCCAGTCTATAATTTGCGGAGCTTCCTCTTTTACCGGTTGGCATTGTTCCGCCTTGCAGTCCAAAAGACGCAGGGGGTTTTTGCCAAGACGCTTCCGGCAATCCTCGCACAAGTAACTGCGTTTGGCGCGGTAATAATTTACCAATTCCGTTTTGTATTTTTCGCGCTCTTCGGGGGTGCCAATGCTGTTGATATGCACCTCCACCGGCAAGCCAATATCTTTATAAAAATTATAAGCCACTAAAATAAGCTCGGCGTCGGCCACCGGGTCGTGCGTGCCTAAAGTTTCAAATCCGGCCTGCCACAACTCGCGGTAGCGCCCGGCTTGGGGCCGTTCATGACGAAACATCGGACCCCAATACCATAATTTTACCGGCTGGGGGTGGTTCCAAAGCCCGTGCATAATGTAGGCGCGCACCACGGCGGCGGTATTTTCGGGACGCAGGGCCACGCGCGTGCCATCACGGTCTTCAAAAATATACATTTCTTTATCCACCACATCGGTGCCGCGGCCTAATGATCTCACAAAAAGAGAGGCCTCTTCCATAATCGGGGTTTCAATCCGGCCAAACTGAAAATGTTCGGCCAATTTTTCGGCCACATGAAAAAACGGCTTCCAATACTTCTCGTCCTTGGGCAAAATATCATGCATCCCGCGCAAAAGCCCAAAGGTTTTTTTTCCTTTTTCCGTGGACGAAGATTCATTGGCTGTCTTTTCTTTCGGTTTAGCTTTTTGCATCACCGGTTTTTTTATCTTTTTTTGTTTATTCATAAAATTTAATATTTAGGCGTTTCAAAAGTTTGCAAACGAGTTACCGGCCAGCCCCGCAGCCAGGCTCGCCCCACAATGGCGTCACGGCCAATGGGACCAAAACGGCGTGAATCGTAACTATTGGGACGATTATCACCCATGACAAAATATTGACTGGCGCTTAAAGTGGTAACTTTTTCACCCGCCGTGTACAAAGTGTCCGACAAATAGGACTCTTGCAGGGCTATCCCTTCGGGATGCGCCTGGTTATAAACAATAATTCTCCCTTCGGAAACTTTTACCGTCTCGCCCGGCAAGCCGATAATTCTTTTTAGAAAATATTCCTTGGGATTTTCCGGATATTTAAAAACAATAGTTTCTCCGCGTTCCGGGGCGCGCAAGCGGTAAGATAATTCGTCAATAATCAAATACTCATGCTCGTAAAAATTCGGCTCCATGGAAGCGCCTTTAACATAAAAGGGTTTAAATAAAAAGTAGCGTACCAGGCCGATGGTGATGCCGGCCAACACCGCGATTTTTATAAGTTCCAATAAAAACAGCCCAGCCGCGGCCAAATAATGTTTAATTTTTTTACTATCTATTTTTGGACTACCAGCGCCTTCGGTCATAGAAATAATTTAAGAAGCATTATAACACAAAAACTCCAATGATTTTTCATCCTTTCTAACAGCGGTATTATATACCTTTTTTTTGGGTTTGGCAACAAATTTATTGTCCTATGCAAAAAGCCGGCAAAACCGGCTTCGTGGGCGACATAGGAATCGAACCTATGACCTCGTCATTATCAGTGACGCGCTCTAACCATCTGAGCTAGTCGCCCAATTGTTGTTTTTTATAAAATCAGTTTACAATAAAATAATGGGTTTGTAAAGACTTGCAGGAAATATCCACAGGGATAATAGCGCCTCTAAAACCTCGGCCGTCTGCCGGCCTGTTTTCTCCCAAGAGTAGTTTTTAACCCTTTCCAAACCAGCCTTAATTTTCTCTTCTCGCAAAGTTTTATCATTCAAAAGTCGGCTTATGGCCCCGGCTATATCCTCTACTTTCTCCGGGTTAACATATATGGCCGCCTGGCCACCTACTTCTTCCAGCGCCCCACCGCCCGAAGCCACCACCGGACAGCCACGGGCCATGGACTCCAACAGAGGCAAACCAAAACCTTCGTAGAGCGAGGGGAAAACAAAAACTTGAGCTAAATTTAAAAGAACCGCAATCTCACCGGCTTCCACATAACTGGAACAAATAATATCTTTTTTATAAGGGCTTCGCCCTATCTCTGCCGCTACTTCGGAATAACCATGTCCGGGTTTGCCGACCAGTAATAACTGACAATCAATTTTTTCTCTGATTAAATTAAACGCCTTGATGATATTGACTGTATTTTTTTTGGCTTCCAACCGACCCACGGACATAATAAACGGTTTGGTGGGTCTGTCATTCCGAACCGCTGTGAGGAATCTCTGGCTTAATTGTCCGACGGCCAGGGATTCCTCTCCCGAGTACTCTGGATCGGAATGACAATAATACCGCGCCTTGTCATACGCGAGCGGTATCACTTTTATTTTCTCCGGAGAAATTCCATAATACTTAATCAATTCTTTTTTATTAAACTCCGAGGAAGTTAAAATAATCTTTGAGACTTTTATAATCCGCCGGTTCATCCATTTCAAATAAATCTTTCCCAAAAAAGTGTAAGAACCAGGCACGGCCAAAAAAGCGCTGTCATGAATCATGGCTACCGTATTTTTAGGACAAAAAAATGGCACCAGCTGTCCGGGCGCAAAAAATACATCAGGGCGGTGCCATAAAAATTCCCAGGACAAACGCAGTTGATTGAATAATTTTTTAAACGGCCACCACAGGTATTTTATTTCCCAATTCTGTGGAACCATGCCCAACTCCCCTTTTAACAACCGGTGCGAATACAAAACTACCCTCACGCTGGAGGGTAATTGTTTTTTGAGTTCTTGAATAATTTGGAAACAATATTCCTCTACGCCCGTGCGATTGTCCTTGGCCGCGTGCGCGGCTTC
>JBBUBK010000035.1:0-8253 GCA_038058265.1 Patescibacteria group bacterium | reverse complement strand
TTTTTTACTTCGGCGAGACCCGCTTCGGTGGCGAGACTGGCCACCATCTCCGGCGACAACATTATTTCCGGCGCGGGGCCTAACGGGCCGATTTTTTTAGCCCAATCCACAATCACCAAAAACCCGCCTTCTTTTAACAACCTGCCGGCCTCTTTTAAGGCCCCCACCCGATTTTTTAACTGAAACACCACGTTAACCATAAAACAAGCGTCCAGACTCTTTTCCGGCACTGGCATCCCGCCAGGTTTTTCTATATCCGACCAAATCGGCTGAATATTTTCATAACCTTCCGAACGCACCCGACTTTTAATATTTTCTAGAACATCCTTCATGATATCCGCGGCATAAACCACGCCGGTAGTACCCACGGCCCGGGCCGCCAAAAAAACAAAGTGCCCGGTGCGGCCGCAACCCAAATCAGCCACCCGCATACCGGTAGCGAGGCCGATTTCATCAAAAATTTTATGCGGGTCAATTAAAGACATTCCCCCGCTGGTCATATATTTAAAGCTTAACGAACAAATAAACGGCCGATAGTGGCCATTAAAAATCCTTGCATCATGCCGGTTATGAGCATCATGCCCACGAAAATTAAAATCAAGCCAATAAGCTTGTACATCAGCCGGCTGCCGCCGCTGGTGCCCAAATTTTCCTCGGCCCAGGAAATGGAACCGAAATTTTGATAAAACCACTCGGATTTTACCACCATTACCGCGCCGACTAAAACCAGCAGAGCCCCGACTATGTAACGCATAGGCGTAAAAGTAAATTAAACTCGTGCGCGGGAGAGGAGTTGAACCTCCATGCCCGAAGGCGCTACCACCTCAAAGTAGTGCGTCTACCAATTTCGCCACCCGCGCTTAAAATCTTCGGTTGCGACCCACAATCATGGTTATTTTGTTGCGGGCTAACTTTATTTTTACTTTAATCTCTTTGGAAGACTTGCCATCGGCTTCCACCATAAACGGCTCCTCGCCAGAAATCTCCATTTCTTCAAAAGGGAAAATACTGGGCTCTTCATATTTATAACCCCACCAGCCCCTTTTTGTCAATGGGCGCAAAAAGGCTTCCAATTTGCCGTCCTGCGGGTGAACCACCTGATAATCATCGTCTTTTTGCGATTTTTTCCAATAAAATGGCTGAAAATTGCAAACCACCACTTCCATTTTTTCATTGGCCGTCACTTTAAATTTCTCATCGTAAATTACCTGAATTTTGGCCGGCAAAACATGGAGTTGGGAAACAAAGTAACGATTATTCATCCAGCCCACGTCTAAATGTTCTTTGCGCCGCTTGGCCAGCGCTTCCACCCCGCCCACTCCTTCGGGTATGCCCAGTACTTCGGCCACGGTGTTATCCGGTCCCACCGGCAAAAATCCAAAAACACAGTCGCAAGTGGCGCTCCGGGAAAGCACGTGGCCGAAAGTTTTGTCGTTCCCCACAATAATCACGGTGGCAGCGCCGCGCTTTATCTCATCGTCAATGATGGGCTTAACATCAATATAGCTATGAAGGTGTAAAATCTTGCCGGCAATGCCAAAGTCAGTTAGCCTGATCTCCATGGCCTTAATAACGGAAGAAAACTTTTTCTGGGATAAAAAATTGTCGTAAAGATAAACATACATATCCACAATTCAAAACCGGTTAAGCGCCCGCCGACATTTCATCGTTCTTTTTGCCAACCAAAGTCTTAGCGGCGCGGGCGGCCTTAACTTCGCTCTGATCAATGCCCGGCATGGCAACTTTGCCGTAAAGCAAGGCGCCGGCCTCTACTACCAAAATCTTAGCCTCCACGTCGCCCAAAACTTTGGCCGTGGCCGTAAGCTGGAGCGATTCCTTTATTTTCATGTTGCCTTTAACTTCGCCGGAAATTTCCGCGTTGCCGGCAATAACATTGGCCAAAATTTTGGCGCCGGCTTCCACTAATAAATTTTTGCTGGTGCGCACATTACCCGAGACCGAACCCTTAACTATTATATTGCCTTCCGATACAAAATCACCCTCCACATTTACCGAGGGGCCCACCACCGTATCCACTTCGTCTTGTTTACCGGAATAATTTTCTAAATATTGATCCATCTCCTCGCCGCCGGAGGCGACTTTAACCGAACTCTTTTGAAAAATCATATGATTTAATGAAATATATTTTAACTATCTCTATAATACACCTATGGCGCAACTTTGGCAATCACTCGCCGGCTTCTTGGGGTTGGTTTAAAGGCATCCAAAAACCGAACTCGCTTCCCCGTCCTAACCCCGGACTTTTGGCCCAAACCCGGCCGCGATGGGCTTCCATAAATTTACGGCAAACATACAACCCTAGGCCCGTGCCGCCCACGTCAATGGTTTTAACATTATCGCCCCGAAAAAACTTTTGGTAAAAATTAGCCTCGTCAATTTTGCCAAAACCAATCCCCTGGTCTTTGACGCGCAGAGCCACTCCTCCGTCTTCTTTGGCGATGGCCACCACAATTTTGCCCTGGTCGCTATATTTAACGGCGTTATCCACAAAATTTAAAATCACATGGCGAACTTTATCTTCATCAAAAGAAAAGCTCTTTAAAAATTGATTCGGCTGCTTCACGATTTTGAGGCCTTTTTTTGCCGCCTTTTCCCGCAGTTCCTCCACTACGCTGGCCACGACCTTATTTAAATCCGCCGGCTTAAAGACAAACTTAGTCCGCCCCTGCTCAATGCGGGAGATGTCTAAAAAGTCATCCACCAATTTAATCAGATGCTCGTTATTGCTGTCCAGATTGCCTAAAATTTTACGCAGAGGCCGACTAATTTTGCCATAAGCGCCATCCTCAATAAGCTCTACATAACCTTTAAGCACGGTGAGCGGGGTACGGAGCTGGTGCGAAGCGATGGACAAAAATTCTGTTTTTTGTTTGTCTAATTCCTGTAGTTTGGCGTTGGCAATTTCCAACGACTTGGCCATTTCAGCCAACTCGTCTTTCCGGCGGACTTCATGGCGCACCGAACGGATAAGCATCATGCCAAAAACAGTCATCGCCACCAGCGCCAAAATTCTAAAAATAAACTCCGGCGTGGTGTTGGATAAAAAGACATCAAACAACAAAATTAAAAAAAATAAACCAGTAAAGATTTCTGCCGACACCACCCGTAAATCCAAAAGTTTATATTTCATAATGGCGTAAACCGTTAAAATAACATAAAGCACCACCAAGCCGTTGCCCCAGGGCAAAATGTTGATGTTATACCACAAGGCGTAATTGGTGGATCCGCCAATAAACCCAATAAGCATGCCAATGCCCAGCAGAAGCGCCTGCATCCGCTCTA
The DNA here is from genome assembly GCA_038058265.1 of Patescibacteria group bacterium. GTDB lineage: Bacteria > Patescibacteriota > Patescibacteriia > Magasanikbacterales > GWA2-37-8 > JBBUBK01. Next base: position 4,950 of record JBBUBK010000035.1, on the reverse strand, counting down.
CCCCCAGGCTTTGCCGGTATTTTTTAAACAATAAAACCGAGGCGTAAATAAAATGCGTGGCAAAAGAAATTAAAAAAGGAAAATAAAAATCCCCGGCAATAGGCCAAAATTTAAAAATGGAACGCGGCACCACTGTGGCCACAAAATAGGGCGTGGCATCGGCCACTATCCAGGTAAAAGAAAAAAGGTAAAAAATAATTAAAGTTGTCCGATAAAATTTTTCTTTATCCAAATTAAGATAAACCAAAACCAGGTGCAAATAAAAGATGGAGGTAAAAATAGCGCCGATCATTAAAATTCGGCTCCAAAACAAAGCCGAAACGGCATCGGTGGCAATCTGCCACATAAAATAACTATAACTCCAGGAGGCCACGGCCAGACAAAATAAAAACAAGTAGCGCACTACCCGTTTTTTAAAATTGGTAAAAATAATATAAAAACCCAGCACCGTACTGGTTACGGCGTTAAGTAAAGCGGACAATGGAAAATACCACGAAATTTCCTCCAACATAGGTAATTATACTTTACCATAAAAAACAAAAAATTGCACCAAGGCTTAGGCGCAATCTTTAATTTCCTCTAAAAACATCTAAATCTTTTTAAAGGAAAACGGGAGACCCTGGCAAAAAGCCAGCTGTCTCCCGGAAAAAGATTAATCTGCCCGGCGGCAGACGGCTACGAAGTAAATACCATGCGGCTCTTCGTCGATCTTGGTCTCTTGCGGCGGAATACCGCTTTCCCGCAGGAGGCGGGCAAACTCCCGCCGGGAACGCCTAATGAGCAGGGGCCAGCCGGTGATCCACCGGGTCACCAGCGACCAAGGGCTCGGCCCTATCTGCGCGGCGACGAAAATCCCGCCAGGAGCCAAGAGGCGCCAAACGGAAGCGCAATTGACGATGAAAGACGCGCGGCTCCGGTAATCCAGAAAACCGGCTTCCTCCACCACGTGGAAATGACCGTTGGGCTGTACTTCCAAAAAATCCTTGATCTTGGCGCACACCGTAGTCACTGTCACTCCCTTGCGCGTTGCCAGCTCTTCGGCCATTCTAAGACTTCCCTGGTCAATGTCCACCAAAGTCAGGCGAACCTTGGCTGGTGGATACTTGGCCTGAAAACTTGCCGCCGCCTCAATGGCGGACTGAGCTGACCCTGAGGCGAGCGACAGCATGTTGATCTCATGAACCTTCTTGGCCCAATAAAGGCTGATCATGCGATCATACATGGAGAAATAAACCAAGCGCAGACGGTTGCGCACCGCTTGCGCCTCAGGCTGACCGAACCAGAACTTGGCCACGAGCGACTGCCAGTCGGTACGGCCTTTAAGCGCGAGCGGCGCCGAATAAATCGCCGCGAGCGCCCGCCAGCTGATGACGCCGTTGCGGGTCTGGTCCAGGAGCCAATGGGCTCCGTCAAAAAACCAGAGTCCGCGTTTAGGACCCAGCATTAGCCTGGCTTTGTTCTTGGGGCGGACAAAGGCCACGTACGCGTAGTACTTAATGGCGCAGTAAAGCGCCACCAGGAGCAGGGCCGGAAGGAGCAACCAGTACAGCCAACTTTTCTTCTCGTAGTGACCCTCCGTAATCCACGACCGGTTTAAAACCAGATCGCCCAAACGACTGTCAAAATCGCCGGGCAACGTCGTTACCTGTTCTTCCACACAGACCTCGGGCTGATTCTTGTCCGACATGATAGCACCCTCTCTTTCTTAACTTCGTGTTTAGATTAACCTTATATTTGAGAAACATCCTCCTTTTAAAATACCAAAATATTCTAAAAGGAGAACGCTTCCACAAAATTTTTAAGGAACAACTTTTACATTTCTTCTACTGTTTCCATAGTCAAAATTTCCAGAACATTTTCTAAAACTTGTTTTACCGATACACAAAGCGCCAACCTAGCTTTAATCAGTTCTTCACTGCCGGCATTAGTTACGTTGTGCTTATTATAAAAATCATTAAACTGCTGGGCCACGTCAAAAGCATATTTTACCAGCACAGAGGGATTATAATTCTCCAAAGCTTTTTTAAGAACCTCATCGTATCCGGCCAAAAGCAAAACAGTTTTTTTCTCTTCCGGCTCTTTTAATAAATTAGAATTAACTTTGAAACCCGCGGACTTGGCTTTTTTAAGCAAACTATTGATCCGGGCCACCGCGTATAAAACATAAGGCCCGGTAAAACCGTTAAAAGAAATAGCTTCCTCTATATTAAAAACAATAATTTTGGCCGCTTCGTGTTTTAAAAATTCAAATTTTATGGCCGCGAGCGATATTTTTTTGGCCGTCTCCTCCACTTGTTTTTCTGGCCAATCATGGTGGCGGGATTTGGTTTCGGCCCAGACATCTTTATACACTTCATCACGCACGGTTTCATACAAGACTACTTTGCCCTCGCGGGAAGACATCTTGCCGGTGGGTAAATTTACCAAGCCATAACCTAAGTGCGTCATTTTGTATTTATAGCCGGCCAATTCCAAAATTTTAAATAACTGTTTAAAATAAAAATCCTGCTCCGTGCCGGTAATATGGATACTTTCGGACGGTTTATATTTTTTGGCTTTGGCCTTGGCCAGCCCCAAATCGCTGGTGAGATAAAGTCCGGAACCGTTACTCTTGCGCAAAAGCCCAATATCCAAACCGTATGGTTTAAGATCCGCAATAATCGCTCCGCCCTCCCCCACTTTGGCGATATTTTTCTTAAGCAGTTCGTCCACTACTTTCTGCCCTTTGTCTTTAACATCTTTTTCATAAAAAACCGCTTTATGTTTTACGCCCAATTCTTTAAACGCTTTGTCAAAACCTTCCAAACTCCAAGCCCTGGTTTGTTTAAACAAAGGCCAGATGGTTTTATCTTTGGCTTCCAGTTTTTTCTGCAGTTCCGCCACCTCGCCAGCCAATTTCGGATGTTGAGCTAAATATTGGCTGGATTCGGCGTAAATTTCACCCAGCCATTTTTGTTTATCCGCCGGCGGATTTTCTTTGGCGTGAAATTTTTGCAAACCCCACAAACACCGGGCTACGTGCGCGCCAAAATCATTAACATAATTTACAGAAATAGTTTTGTGGCCGGAGACGGAAAATAAATTAACCAGGGCGTTGCCGATACAAATATTGCGCAGGTGCCCAATATGCAGTTCTTTGTGGGTGTTGTTGGATGGATATTCAATTAAAGCTTTTTTGCCAGCGCCAAGTTTGCTTTGACCATATTTTTTACCTTGTTTTTGGATGGCTTTGAGCACTACTTCCGTTGTTTTTCCGGAATTAAGATAAAAATTTACATAAGGCCCAAACGCTTTTATTTTCTCAACTATATTGTCATTCCCGCGATCCGCCAGCTGGCGGAGGGAATCCAGGCTTACTTCAATTTTCTTGGCCGCTTCCGCCGGGCTCATTTTCCAATTTTTAGCCACCTCAAAACAAGTAAACGACAAATCACCCAGTTCCGGCTTAGGCGGAACGGATAGCCCAAACCCGCCTTTAACTCCGGCGGATTGCAAAGCTTGTTCAATTTCTTTTTTTATGGCCAAAAGCATAATTATTTTACTTTCACAAAAAACCGGCTCCCCTTTTGCACCACCTCGCCTGGTTTAACTTTTGCTTCAATCTCGGAAACTTTGGCGTCGTTAATCTTTACTCCGCCCTGGGCAATTACCTGGCGCGCTTCGGATTTACTCTTACAAATTTTGCTTTCCACCAGCACGGTAATAATGTCATAAGCGCCGGGTTTTAATTCCGGCAGGTCGGTAGGTTTATCACTGTTTTGGATAACGCTGACGAAGTGCTTTTTGCCCTGTTCGGCTTCCTTGGCACCCAAAAATGTTTTAACAATGGCAAACGCCATGTCGAGCTTGTATTTCATCGGCTCTTTACCTACAGAATCTTTGTTTGGAATATCAGCCGTGGTGCAAAGTTCAAAACCTGGTAAAATAAATTCATCGGGCCAGGCCATAACTTTGCCAAACATATCCTCCGGCGTGTCGTTTAAGGCAATCATATTACCTTCGCTCTTGCCCATTTTTTTACCAGTGACATCAGTCAGAAGTTTCATGGTCAGCACAAATTTTTCTTTATGCTTCATTTCTTTAATTAAATCACGGCCAGTTAACATGTTAAACGTCTGGTCATTACCCCCCACTTCGCCGTCCACATTCATGGCCACGCTGTCGTAGGCTTGCATCACCGGATACAAAAATTCTTGCAAATGAATGGTACCGCCTTTTTTAAGTCGTTCCTGAAACATGTCGCGCTCCAACAACCGCGGCACGGTAAAATGCTCGGCCAATTCGTAAAGATCGGTGAGTTTTAATTTATCCAACCACTCGCTGTTATATTTAACTTCCACCGGATTATTACCTTTAAAATCTAAAATGGCGGCGGCTTGTTTTTTGTAGTCCTTGGAATTTTTTATCACCTGCTCGCGGGTTAAGGGTTGGCGGGTTGAAGTTTTATCCGTGGGGTCGCCAATCATCCCGGTAAAATCACCAATAAGCATTATAACTTTGTGCCCCAGTTCCTGAAACTGACGCAGTTTGAGTAAAGTTATGCCGTGGCCAATATGTAAAGTCGGGGCCGTGGGGTCGTAGCCGGTGTAAAGCGTTAAGGGTTTGCCTTCTTTAAGCCGGGCTTCCAAAAATTCTTTCTTGGGATAGATATTCTCCACTCCCCGCTCCAAAAGTTCTTTTATTTTTTTAGGGTCGGTGTTGATTTTCATACAAAATTATTTTAAATAATTATTTTGGCCAATCCTCCACAATTAAATAGTCTTTAGTTTTAGTCGGCAGTTCCTGATACACCGCTTCGGTAACATATGGCATAAACGGGTGAAGCAGTTTTAACGAATCGGTTAAAACTTTATACAACACCTGTCTGGCCATTTCCTGATCATTGACATCATTGTTAGCCGCCTCGTCCGGGTTGGGCAAACGGGTCTTGACGGCCTCCAAATATTTATC
>JBBUBK010000034.1:2424-4623 GCA_038058265.1 Patescibacteria group bacterium | reverse complement strand
TTAATCCACTTTAAATAACTCTCCGCGAGTGGCAATAAATTTCCCTCCAACACTCTTTCCGGATCGCTATCTTCATAATCGGTGCGGTGATCTTTAACCAGGTGGTAGGGGTGCAAAACATAAGAGCGAATTTGATTGCCCCACTCCGCTGATTTGTATTCCCCGCGCAATTCTTTTCTTTCGGCGGCCAATTTTTCCTGTTCCAGCCGATATAATTTGGCTTTTAAAACTTTTAAAGCGGTCTCTTTGTTTTGCAGTTGGGAGCGTTCGTTTTGACACGAAACAGAAAGGCCAGTGGGCAAATGCACGAGGCGCACGGCGCTATAAGTGGTGTTAACGCTCTGTCCGCCGTGCCCGCCGGACATAAAAGTATCAATCCGTAAATCTTTGGGGTCAATGGCAATTTTTATCTTCTCATCCAGCTCTGGCAAAACTTCTATTAAGGCAAAGGAGGTGTGGCGCATTTTTTCCGCGTCAAAGGGCGAAACGCGCACCAGCCGGTGCACGCCGTGTTCGGATTTTAAATAGCCATAAGCCCAGCGCCCTTTTATCTCCAGCATCACCGACTTATATCCGGCTTCCGACCCGCGCGACTCATCAATAATCCGCGCGCGCCATTTCATTTTATCGCAAAAACGTAAAATCATGCGCAGGAGCATTTCGGCCCAATCCTGCGCTTCGGTGCCTCCGCTGCCGGCGTGAATCGCCACCACGGCATGGCTTTGGTCGTAAGGCCCGTTTAACAAAAGAAAAAATTCATAATCAATAAATTGTTTTTCCAAATTTTCCACTTGCGCGTTAATTTCTTTTCGCAGGGATTCGTCGTCGCTTTGCGCGAGCTCCGTTAAATCTTCGGCTCTTTTTTTAAGCTCCTCCCATTTGTCCACCTCATTTTTTAAATCCTGGTAATCCTGCGACACGGTTTGCGCGTTTTCTTGATTAGACCAAAAATCCGGCGCGGTCATCTGTTCTTGCAGCGCGGCCATTTTTTCTTTGAGTTCGTCAAGTTTCAGAAGCTTGGTTGTTTCTGAAATTTTTTGCTGCAAATTTATCAATCTATCCAGGGTCATACCTAATTTAGGGCCAAAAAATCTTATCCGCCCCCACAGTTAAAAGTAGAGTGAGAAGGCCGGAAATAGCGATGCCAAGCAGGATGTACGGCCAGGATTTTTTGAACGGGATGCCAAAAATAAAAGCCGCGACCGCCCCCGACCACGCGCCCGTCATGGGAAGCGGAACGCCGATAAATATAGCCAACCCCCACAGGCCGTATTTCTCGTAAGGACCGGTAAATTTTTTCTGCACGCTCGCGAGATAGTCGGCCCAATCTTTTCCCCAACGACCGGCGCGGTGCACCACCCAGGCGTGAAATTTACCGGCAAACGCCGCGATAATAAACGCCGGAATGGCATTGCCAAACACCGCCAACAAATACGCCTCCCACACCGGCAGATGATAGCCTAACACCGCCACCGGTAAAGATAGTCTTAACTCCCCCACCGGGGTCATGGCCATTAAAACTGTGGCGATCTCCGGCGGAAATTGAGAAAAAAATTGTATAATCGATTGAAACATAGTTTTCTAATTTTACCTTATTTACGCCAAAATAGCAATCAAAAAAGCCCCAACATTACGTCGGAGCTCTTTTGCTTTATAAACTAATTAATACATTCCACCGCCCATGCCACCCATACCAGCCGGCATACCGCCGCCACGGTCGTGTTCATCTTTTTTAGGCAGGTCGGTAATTACGGCTTCGGTGGTTAAAAACATCCCGGCAATGGAAGCCGCGTTCTGCAAAGCGCTGCGGGTAACCTTGGTTGGATCAATAATGCCGGCTTTAACCAGGTCTTCATAGCCGCCGGTAACCGCGTTATATCCAAAATTTTGATGGGCTTTATGTTCCTCTAAGACGCGATTTACGACGACAGCGCCGTCAGCGCCGGCATTCTCCGCGATCAGGCGCAGAGGCTCTTCCAACGCGCGGCGTAAAATACCCGCCGCCACCACCTCTTCGCCTTCTAATTTAACATTATCCAAGGCTTTCGTGGCCCTGATCAAAGCCACGCCGCCGCCCGGCACTACGCCCTCTTCCACCGCCGCCTTGGTGGCGCCGACCGCATCTTCAATTCGGTGTTTTACTTCCTTCATTTCCGTTTCCGTGGCCGCGCCCACCTTAATTATCGCCACGCCGCCGGC
>JBBUBK010000034.1:0-2324 GCA_038058265.1 Patescibacteria group bacterium | reverse complement strand
GCCTTTACCGCCAGCACATTAAAAGTGCCGCGAAGTTTGTTAACCACAAAAGTGGCCAAGGCCTCGCCCTCCACTTCTTCGGCGATAATCACCAAATCCTTTTTACCGCTCTGCGCCACTTTTTCCAAAAGCGGCAAAATATCATGAATGGAAGTGATTTTTTTATCGGTAATTAAAATATGCGGGTCGCTATATTCGGCTTCCATGCGCTCGGTGTTAGTCACCATGTAGGGCGAGACATAACCCTTATCAAAACGCATGCCCTTTACGGTCTCTATGGTCATGCCAAAACTCTGGGATTCTTCCACGGTAATCACGCCATCCTTGCCCACTTCCTTCATGGCCGCGGCAATTTTCTCGCCAATGTCTTTGTCGTTGGCGGAAATGGAAGCCACATTGGCAATCTCATTGTCAGTCACCGGTTTAGAAATATTTTCCTTAAGCTCTTTAACAACGGCCTCCACGCACTTATCAAGGCCGCGCTTGAGGGCGACCGCGTTAACACCGGCCGTAACATTCTTCATGCCTTCGCGCACAATGGCTTGGGCCAAAACCGTGGCCGTAGTCGTGCCATCGCCCACATCATCGTTGGTTTTGCTGGCCACTTCCTTCACCAGTTCCACGCCGGCATTTTCAAACTTATCTTCCACTTCAATTTCTTTAGCGACCGTGACGCCGTCCTTGGTAATAGTCGGCGCGCCAAAGCCCTTATCCAAAACCACATTACGGCCCCGGGGGCCCAAAGTGACTTTAACGGCATTGGCCAAAATATTCACGCCGCGTAAAAGTTTCTGTCGCGCGTCTTCCGAATAGAGAATTTGTTTTGCCATAAAATAAAATTAAGATTATTCAATTACCGCCACCACATCGCTTTTGTCTTCATCCTTGCCCACATACAAAATTTTGTATTCCACCTCGTCTTTGCCTTTGCCTATTTTTATTTCTTCACCGCCCCATTTTTTATACAAAATTTTATCGCCTACTTTTAAGCCGAGCTTGCCAATAAACTCGCCGTTGCCCACGGCCACAATCTGCCCTTCGGCCTTTTTTTCTTTATCCACTGTTTCGGGCAAGACAATGCCCGAGGCGGTAATTTCCTCTTCTTTACTGGGTTTTACTAAAACTCGGTCTCCCAAAGGTTTGATCTGCATACACGAATAAATAATTATTTAGATTATCACTCTCTTTGAGGGAGTGATAATTGTTATCCCATTTTACAATATTTTAGAAAAATGTCAAGGGCCGTGGGTTAAAAAAAGCCCGACCTTAGGGGTAGGCTCTCCTAACCGACCATATGGCTTTCTAAACCATGCCTGTCAAGGTGTGGCTTAGAAAAATGGCGAATTGAGAGTGCCGACCCCCAGGATCGAGCTTTACTAGAGGTCAAGCCATTATACCTTTGGGCGGCCTTAGCGTCAAGAAACGTTGGGCACAGTTAATCCCCAGGTTATCCACTTTCACCACGCCGAAGCCCGAAGGGCGGAGGCGGGCTATTCCCCTCTTAACCCCAACCCCCAAATAAGCCACCACAGAGTAACTCCAGTAAACATCGTTCCAAGCCAATGATCAAAAAGGCCGGCTACGAGCAGGGTAATAATTACCGACAAAAAAGCCGGGTTGATTTTGATTATTTTTCTAAGCAGAAAAATATACAACCAGACCCAAAACGCCAAACCCAGCGCGCCGTATTCCACCAAAGTTAGCGCGTAAATATTATGCGCCGGCTGATACTGCCAAGCCGGGCGGGTGGGAAAAATTTCGTAAAGAGCCAAGGTATAAGCGCCCGGGCCCACCCCCAAAATTTTATTCTGCCAAAATATTTCTTTGGCCTCCAGCAATTGCGTTTTTCTCTCGCTCACGGATTTCATTTCCACCCGATTGGCTAAATTAAAACGCGCGCTAAAGAACGGAAAAAGAACGGCCAAAAAGACCAAAAGCAAAATAGCATAAGGCCACAGACCCCGTGTCATTGCTTCGCTTCGTTTCACTCCGCTCGCAATGACAATGTATGCCACCACGCCCACTCCAGCCGCCACCCATGACCCGCGCGAAAAAGAAAATAATAAGCCGGATAAAATTATCAACTGACCGGCCGTGAGTAAAATTTTAAAGCTCTTTTTCTCCGCCAAATTATGAAGATACAAACCCAAAATAAAAATTACGGCTAAATAAATACCCAAAGAATTGGGCGAGCCAAAACTGCCATAAGCGCGCAACCACCTTTCGCCGCCAAATTCCACCACAAAACTTCCCTGGTCCGAAGCCAAGTGAGCCGCCAGACCCAGCCACTTGCTGGCCAAGACGCCCTGGGATAAAAATTGCCA
>JBBUBK010000033.1:0-1668 GCA_038058265.1 Patescibacteria group bacterium | reverse complement strand
ATAATATAAAATATTAGTGATATGACTGAAGGAGGAAATAAAAAACTTAACAACTACGCGTTTATTGATAGTCAAAACTTGAATTTAGGTGTCCAAAGCATGGGCTGGAAATTGGATTTTCGTCGTTTTAGGGTGTACTTAAGAGAAAAATACCAGGTGGAAATTGCTTATGTTTTTATCGGATATATTCCCGCGAATCAAAATTTATACGATAGTTTACAAAAAGCGGGATATGTTTTAAAATTCAAACCGGTTTTGCCCGATAAATACGGAGAACACAAGGGGAATGTTGACGCCGACCTGGTATTGCAGACAGTAGTTGATTTTTATGAGAATCGTTTTGATAAGGCCGTTATAATTACCAATGATGGAGATTTTTATTCCTTAGTTACCTTTTTGCGTCAGCATGACCGCTTGGAGACGGTAATAAGCCCCTGTCGGCAAACCTGCGCTATATTATTGCGACAGGCGGCAAAAGAGAAGATTGATTTTGTGGAAAATTTACGACACAAATTGGAGTATAAAAAGAAAAGCACCGCTTGAGTATTACTCTCAAGAAGTGCTCTTCGAATGGATTCTGAATATAGAGTATCATTAAATACGAGGTTTGTCAAGTTTTTATCCACAACCGACGACGCCCGCATTTACAACCGCGCGCTATCGGCGAGTGAAGTAATGCAGTTATATAAGATGGGTAAGTAGAGTATTGGGATTACTTACCCTCGCGGCCATGAAGGCCTACGCTTTGGGTCGGCGGGCGAAGCTGATGACGTCCGCGTCTATCCGTTCAAAATCCGTATTTAATCCGTGAAATCTTATTCATATGCGCAAATCTCCACCTTTGCCACCACCTGCTCAACACACTGTTATGCCTCATCCCATTACTCCCTCTCGCCCCATTTCCGAACAGCTTTTAAACCACCAGGAATCCAAACCTAAAATGAGCGGTTGGGAGCGGTTGCTGATTATTTTGTTTTTAGCCATTGGCCTGGCCGGTGTTTGGTCTTTTTGGCATTTTCGGCAGGCTGAAAAAAATTTAAATAACAAAGAAGCGGTGGTTAACCAGCTTAAAGATATTAAAAAAGAAAACGCGGCCTTGGTGGCCAAATTGGGTCGGCTAATGGTTTTGCCGGAAGGGGAAGAGCCGGTGGTGGCCACTATTTCCGATGTTACATCGCTCGCTAAAAATCAGCCTTTTTACGCCAACGCCCATAATGGCGATAAGGTGGTGGTGTACATGAAGGCCAAAAAGGCCATTATTTACGACCCTAACGCTGATAAAATTATAAATGTTGGGCCCATATTTCTAGACCCCTCCTCCGCTGCCTCCTCCGCTGAAGCTGCGGCGGCCAAGGAAGCTACGGCGGGCAAAGTCACCTCCTCTTCTGAAGCTTTTGCCACCTCCACGCTTGTTACCATAGAAGTGCGCAACGGGAGCAGTACCCCGGGTATTGCCCGGGTGTTCGCGGATAAGTTTAAAGATAGCCAGAGCTACAAGGTGTTGGATATTAACCCAGCCGCGCGAAAAGACTATGGCAAAAATATTATTGTCAATTTAGCCAACAAAGATGTTTCCTCTCTCTCTAAAATGCTGGGCAATGTTACGCCCGTTACCAAACTCCCGGCTGGTGAAGCCACAACGTTGGCTGAAGTGTTGGTGATAATGGG
>JBBUBK010000032.1:0-4100 GCA_038058265.1 Patescibacteria group bacterium | reverse complement strand
AGGTGGCCGGTCATGGCGGCGTGGATGGCAATGTCGGCGGTTTCTTGATCGCGGATTTCTCCCACCATAATAATGTTGGGATCCTGGCGCAGCAGCGAGCGCAGACCAGAGGCAAAAGTAAAATTGACCTTGGGGTTGATTTGGCTCTGGTTAACGCCGGGGATGCGATATTCTATCGGGTCTTCTATGGTGGAAATATTAACGCCAGGCTGGTTTAGCAGGCCTAAAATGGAATAAAGGGTGGTGGTTTTGCCCGAGCCGGTGGGGCCGGTGACTAAAATTATGCCGTGTGGTTTTTTTATGGCTTCGGCTACGATTTTCTGGGGCTTGGCTAAAATACCCAATTGTTCCAGGTCCAAAGGTTTAGCGCCTTCATGTAAGAGGCGCATCACGATTTTTTCGCCGTCATAAACCGGCAGGATGGAAACGCGGAAAGCCAATTTGTCATCCTGAATTTGGATTTTGAATCGGCCGTCCTGGGGCATCATGTGTTCGTCAATTTTTAAATTGGCCAAAATTTTAACGCGGGCGGTAATGCCGCTCTGTACGGTTTTGGGCAAAGTCATGATTTGTTTTAAAATGCCGTCAACGCGATAACGGATGATGACTTCTTTTTCCGCCGGTTCAATATGAATATCCGAAGCGTTTTCGTAAACGGCGTGTTCCAAAACCGTATTGACGATATTAACGATCGGCAATTCCTCGGCGGCTTTTTTAAGGTCGCTGGGCGCGGCTTCTCCACCCGAGGCGTCCTGGATGACGCGCAGGTCGTCTTCCAGTTCGGCGTGGTAGCGGCGCAGGGCCTCTTTGAGGTCGCTCGGCGCGGTCACATAAACTTTGGGTTCCAGGCCGGTTTTACGGCGTAAAAATTCTATGGTTTGGATATCGGTGGGGTCGGCCATGGCCAGCTTAACTTCGGTTTTATCGCGATCAAAAGCGACCACGCCGTGCGTGCCGGCCACCGGCCCGGGGATAAGATTAAGCACCTCTTTCTTAATTTCCCGGCCCTTAAGGCTCATAAAAGGCACCTTAAGGTACTCGGACGCTTTTTCGTAAAAGGCGTTTTCATCAATGAGGCCGTCGGCGAAAATAATTTCTTCCAGAAATTTGTTGGAATTTTTAGCTTTTGTCCCGGCGGCCCGCAGCGCTTTGCGGTCGGTTGGCGCGAAATATTTATCTAAAATGACTTTAAAAATCTTGGGAGGAAGCATAGTTTTTAATAAAATCAGAGGTATTTAAACGGTTATATTATAACATAAATTGAGTTTTTTAGCCAAGAAGTCGCGCTGCTCTTGACTTTTTATGCCCTTATGTTATGATAGTTGCGCTTTATTTATTAAATATTCCAAGAAATTGCTATGAAGAAATATGAATTGCTTCTGGTGTTGCCGGGGACTTTGGACGACAAAGAGGCGGTGGCGCGTTCGGAAGAAGTTTTAAAAATGGTTAAGGAGTTTAGCGAGGAAGCGGAATTGCATGTTTTGGGCAAAAGCCGCTTGGCTTACCCCATTAAACAAATTCGCTACGGTTATTTTTATACCATTGTTTTTAAGGCCGGCGCGGATCAGCTTAAAACGCTCAAGGGAAAATTGGAACTATCCCGCGATTTATTGCGGGCGATTATTTCTATTTTTAAGACCCAGCTTACCGCCAGCCAAAAAATTGTCTACGCCACCGACAGCTTAGGCGTCACGGTGATGAAAGAGAATGAAGAAGAAACAGCCGTCAAAAGACCGGTATCGGTTCGTCCGCGAACCGTGGAAATAGATCTCAAAGATATTGATAAAAAACTGGATGAGATATTGGGCCAAGGGGATATTATTGTGTAATTAAAAATTTAATTGTCATCCTGAGCTTCAGCGAAGGATCCCTGTCCGTTCAATTGGTGACCCGACAGAGATTCTTCACTTCGTTCAGAATGACAGACCTAATTTCAAATATATGGATCTTAATCGCGCCACCCTCATCGGTCGCCTCACCCGCGACCCGGAATTAAAGAGCTTGCCCAGCGGCAAATCCGTGGCCACTTTTGCCGTGGCCACCGGCCGCACCTGGACCGATGCTCAAGGCCAAAAACAAAGCCAGTCCGAGTTCCACAACATCGTAATGTGGGGCAAACTGGCGGAAATCGCCCATCAGTATTTGCGCAAGGGCAAGCAGGTGTTTGTTGAAGGCCGTTTACAGACCAGAGATTGGACCGGACAGGATGGCGTCAAAAAATACCGCACCGAAATTGTAGCCGACAGTATGATCATGCTCGGCAGTCCCACCGGCTCCACTCCCGCCTCCGCTACCTCCTCCGCTGACCCAGGCTCCGCCGAGGCGAGAGCTACGGCGGGTAAAGCAGCCTCGGAGGCGCCCAAGGAAGTGGTGGAAGAAGAAATCAGAGTGGAAGATATTCCGTTTTAATTAAGTTAAGCAATTTATGCCAACAGCTACCAAAGAACAAAAAGCCAAAAGCTGCTACTACTGCGTCAACAATAAGTTGGTGGCGGACTATAAAGATGTGGCGACTCTGCGCCGGTTTGTTTCTTCCTACATGAAGATCGCGCCGCGCCGCCGCAGCGGGCTCTGCGCCAAGCATCAGCGCCAGGTGGCCAACGCCATCAAGCGCGCCCGGCAGGCCTCTTTAATGGCTTTTATACCTAAATAAAACAAATTGCCCCGCCCAAGCGGGGCAATTTAATTATAATATTCAAATATTGTAATATTTTTTTATGTCAACTTGGCAAGATTTAAAAAACAACCCCCGGCTTAGAGAAATTTATTTTAAAAGAATAGAGCTTATCAAGCTCATCCGCGAGTGGTTTTGGTCGCAAGGTTTTTTGGAAACAGAAACACCACTCGCCGTGCGTTTTCCCGGCCAGGAGCCGTATTTAAACCCGGTGCCGGTGGAATTAACCGACCCGCAAGGCGTTAGTAATCAATTTTATTTACACACTTCGCCGGAATATTTTATGAAAAAATTACTGGCGTCAGGATTTAATAAAATTTTTCAGATTACCAAAACTTTCCGCAACCACGAGAGTTTTGGCGGCCTGCATAATCCGGAATTCACCATGATAGAATGGTACCGCGCGCCCGGGACTTACCGGGAAATTATGGACGATACGGAAAAATTATTTAAATTTGTGGGTAAAAAAATAGGCGTGGGAAAATTAATTTACAAAGAAAAAAATGTGGATATTTTAGGCGAATGGGATAGAATGACCATGAAAGAAGTGTGGAAAAAATACGCCGGTCTGGATTTAGATAACAATTTAACCATTGAACAATTGGGCCAGACCGTTCGCCAAAAGGGTTATGCCGTTGCAGAGGATGACGCCTATGAAGATTTGTTTTTTAAGATATTTTTAAACGAAATTGAGCCTAAGTTGGGCATAAATAAGCCGGTTTTTGTTTACAATTACCCGGCGCAAATGTGTAGTCTATCCCGCCCATGCGAGGGCGATGCGCGTTATGCTGAAAGGTTTGAACTGTATGTTGGCGGGGTGGAACTGGCCAACGCTTTTGGCGAACTTACCGATGCCAGCGAACAAAAATTAAAATTGGAGCAGGACAAAAAACACCGTGAGCAGTTGGGCAAACCGGTCTGGCCGGTTGACCAGGACTTTATCGCCGCCCTCTCTTCTGGTATTCCGTCTGCGTCAGGCGTTGCCTTAGGAGTGGATCGTATGATAGTATTGTTTACCGGCGCTAAAGATATAAATGAAGTAATATTCGGCAGCGCCCAAGATCAAATAAATAATTAATTTTTACTGTATGGCTTCAACTTCCGAAGTGCGCAAAGGCGTAGTAATTAAACACCAAAATGACCTTTATGTAGTGGTGGAATTTCAGCATATCAACCCGGGCAAGGGCGCGGCTTTTGTGCGCACCCGCATGAAGCATTTGGCCTCCGGCAAAGTAATTGAAATTACCTACAAAACCAGCGAATCGGTGGAGATTGTGAGTGTGGAATTTCAGACCATGCAGTATTTGTATAAAACCGGCGAGCGCTTTGCTTTTATGGATATGAAGAGTTACGAGCAAATAGAAATGGACGCCGATTTGGTGGGCGAGGAGGCTAAATATTTAAAAGAAGGATTGGAAGTAATTGT
>JBBUBK010000031.1:0-1480 GCA_038058265.1 Patescibacteria group bacterium | reverse complement strand
TTCAGGTGGTGGACGCGGATCAAAAAGTTGGCGGTAAGGGCCCGCTGTTTAATTTAGCCGCCGGGGATCCTAACCCGGGTATTTGTAGAATTGATCCCACTTCCGGGCCGGTGCCATTTGCGACCGGCGGAGTCATGAGAGTGACGGGCGAATATTTTGGCGCCACGCCGCAAGTTTATTTTTGGCAGACCGGCGCTTCCAGCACGGCCACGGAAGAACGCTTGAGCTCGGCCACCACCAAGGTGGATGACAATACTTTAACGGTAATGCCGCCGGCCAACGTAAAAACCGGGCCGGTTGTGGCGTACCGTTCTGGTGATCCCAGTAATCAAATTAGCAATGCCCTTGGTTTTGAAGTATGGGATTGCGTGAAAAATAACAATACCTGTAATTTGCAAGATGGCGGGGGAAACGATTATAAATGCTGCGCCAGCGGGGCGGATACTGGCGTGTGCCGCGATCCCAGCGACTTGTGCGCCGGCCAAACTCGTTCCACCGGTTATTTATGGCGTTTTTCCACCAAGGATATTCCACCCATTCCGCGCGTGGTGGAGCGTTGCGACGGCGACACTGATTTAGGCCTTAATCTGCCCTCGCCTTCGCCCAGTGTTTTATGGGGGACCGACCATCGCCGAGTCTGCCGCAGCGCTTCGTTGGTGGTGGAGTTTAGCGTCGGCAATATTAACCCCATTAGTCCCAATAATTTTGTGGTTTATGAATGCGATAGCTCGTCGGCGGTTTATGAATCAAAACGATTTTGCGATACCAAGGTACCAGGCGTTGTCCCGATTTTTACCGGCGTCGTCACCCCGCAACCCAGCGCCGCCTATGGCGCCAATTCTCAAAATTCTTATTTGGAACTTTGGCCGGATGCCACTTATAACAGTGGAAAATGGAAGGATGATACTTGGTACCAAGTGGTGTTAAAATCCGCCATTTCTTCCGGCTCCGGCACCTCCACGGCCTTTTTGGCCAAAGACAAGCCGTGCGAAGATGACCCCAACTCATCTTATTGTTTTTTGTTTAAAACTGGCCCTGCCGGCATCAATGATTGCAAGATGAAAGATATTATCATTACGCCGTATCGTTATTGGACCAGTGTTTTGGAAGCGCCGATGAAATACCGTCCGCCCGGCGGAAATGTTTTTGATTTATTTTACAAAGGCCACGGTCTTAGCGACCTAAAATGTATTTTAATGGATGTTAAGGGCTTTGATTGGAGCTGGACTTCCGGCGACATCGCCTATTCCAATATCGTCACTGGCGCCGCTACGCGTGATAAGGTTCAGGCCTCGGCTTTGCGCAACACCATGGGTATTGGCTTATCCAATCCCGTTAACGCGGTTAACATCCACGCTGAAGCCAACACCAGCACTCTTCCTCAACCATACACCAAGAACAGTCCCTTAACTATTGATTTAAGTAATCCGCAAGTGGTGGATTACTGGCCCAAGTGTCTGGAAACCTGCGCCAATTCCGA
>JBBUBK010000030.1:6310-13868 GCA_038058265.1 Patescibacteria group bacterium | reverse complement strand
ACTCAGTTTTTTTGTTGTCAAAAATTGGCCGAGGTGGTAGGATAGATGGACGGAATATTTAAAAATAAGGGGTATTTATGTCCTCCGAACTCGTGCAAAAAACCGCTGATTATGTAAAGCTCAAGCTTTACAACGAGCCCACCGGCCATGATTGGTACCATGTGGAGCGGGTTTGGCGCACCGCCAAAAATTTGCAGGTTGAAGAAGGCGGGGACTTGGAACTTTTGGAACTGGCCGCGCTGCTGCACGATTTGGGTGATTACAAACATTACGACTTGGATCAGTCTAAAGGTTTTTTAGTCCTGCGGGCGATGATGGATATTTTGGGGATTGAAGAAGAAAGAGAGGAAAAAATTATTGCCATTATAGATGAGGCCCAGTATAACGGCACGGAAACCCAGGTGCCCAAAACCATTGAAGGTAAAATTTTACAGGATGCCGATTGGTTGGACGCCATTGGCGCCATTGGCATCGCCCGAACTTTTGCCACAGGCGGACAAATTAAACGGGTAATTCATGACCCGCGGCGCAACTTGCGCCAACGCCTTAGCAAAGAGGCTTACCGCCACCGCAAAATTGAAGGCACCAGCTTTAATTATTTTTACGAAAAAACGCTCAAACTCCCGGAGATGATGAATACCAAAAACGGCAAGGCTCTGGCTATGGAGCGGGCTAAATTTGTGGAGCGATATATGCAGGAGTTTTTAGCTGAATGGGAGGGGAAGAAATAACCTTTATGATTTTGCCGCTAACTTTATCCCAGTATTTAATTAAAGAATTGATTAGCCATCCGGAGCGAGAGGATCTGATTTCTATTATGTCGGATCTCGCCACGATTGGCAAGATTATTTCTAATGACACGAACCGCGCCGGGCTCGTTAAAATTTTGGGTTGCGCGGGCAAAATTAATGTCCAAGAGGAAGAAGTTCAGAAATTGGATGAATTTTGCAATGAGGTTTGTAAAAATTATTTGCGCCAGACCGGACATTTTGCCGCCATGGCCTCGGAAGAAGAAGCCGGGGTGGTGGATATGGGCGAGTTTGGCGAGGAGGCTAAATATGTCATCGCTTTTGATCCTTTGGACGGCTCCAGCAACATTGATGTTAATGTGAGCGTGGGCACCATTTTTTCCATCCATCGGCGTCTGCCTCAATTTGAGCGAACCGATGAGCGGCAGTTTTTGCAGAGCGGGCGCAGCCAGGCGCTGGCCGGTTATATTTTATATGGGTCCAGCACGGTTTTGGTTTTTAGTTGGGGCCACAATGTTCATGAGTTTACTTTGGACCAGGGCCTGGGCGAATTTTTACTCTCGCGGGAGAAAATAATCATGCCAAAAGAATGTAAAATTTATAGCGTCAACGAAGGCAATTTTAATAAATTCCAACCCCAGGACCGGCAGTTTATTGTCTATCTTAAAGACGATAAAAAGTGCACCAGCCGCTACATCGGTTCGCTGGTCGCGGATTTTCACCGTAATTTAATTAAAGGCGGTATTTTTTTGTATCCGGCCACCAAAAAGAAAAATACGGATGCCTTTGAGGGCAAATTACGCCTTAACTTTGAGGCCAAGCCCATGGCCTATTTGGTGGAGCATGCCGGCGGCCTCGCCATTGACGGCCAAACCAATATTTTAGACACAGAGCCAGCCTCACTTCATCAGCGTGTGCCGCTATTTATTGGCGATAAAGAAGTGGTAAACGAATATTTAAAAAATTACAAAACATAATTTTAAATTTATGATTAATTATCATGATTTGGGTTTGGTTAATACCCGCGAGATGTTTAAGAAGGCCATGAAGGGGGGCTACGCCGTGCCGGCGTATAATTTTAATAACATGGAACAGTTGCAGGCCATTATTATGGCCTGTTTGGAAACACAATCGCCGGTAATCCTCCAAATTTCCAAAGGCGCGCGTGAATACGCCGACCAAACGCTTTTGCGTTATATGGGCCAGGGCGCCGTGGAGATGATGAAACGTTTGGCCAAAGAAAAAAAACTCAAAGAAATTCCCGTGGTTTTGCATTTGGATCACGGCGGGGACTTTGAAATTTGTAAGGCCTGCATTGCCAACGGTTTTTCTTCAGTGATGATTGACGGTTCCAGTTTGCCTTATGAAGAAAATGTCGCTTTGACTAAAAAAGTGGTGGAGTACGCTCATAAATTTGAAGTCACCGTGGAAGGAGAATTGGGAGTGTTAAAAGGCGTGGAAGATGATGTTTCATCCGAAGCGAGCCATTATACTCGGCCCGAGGAAGCAGAAGATTTCGTTAAAAAAACCGGCGTGGATTCTCTGGCGATTTCTATCGGCACTTCGCACGGGGTTTATAAGTTCAAGCCCGGCGCCAAACCACAAATCCGGCTGGATATTTTATACGAGATAGAAAAAATAATTCCGGGTTTTCCCATCGTACTCCACGGCTCATCTTCGGTGCCGCAGGAATATGTGGCCATGGTGAATAAATACGGCGGGGATTTGGCCGCGGCCGTGGGCGTGCCCGAAGAACAATTGCGTCAGGCGGCTAAATCGGCCGTGTGTAAGATAAACATTGATTCCGACGGCCGACTGGTGATGACTGGCGTGATTAGAAAAATTTTCGCGGAGGATAAAAAAGTGGTTGACCCGCGCAAATATTTGGGTCCGGCCCGAGAAGCGCTTAAGGAAATGTACGCTCGCAAGAATCGGGAGGTCTTGGGTAGCGCTAATCAAGTTTAATTTTATGAATCCAATCGCGCAAGAATACTACGCCAAAAGCGTGGGCGTGGTCCGGTTAACCTGGGAGGATGTGGAACACGATACGCTTAAAATTATTGACCGCATGAAGCAAGACGGTTTTGAGCCGGATATAATTGTTTCCATCGCCCGTTCTGGACTTATTCCGGCTTCGCTTATTGCCTATGCTTTGGGCAACAAACAGCTTTATGTTATCAAGGTGGATTTTTCCAAGGTGCAAAAAAGCGGGCAGGATCAGGAATTATACGACCGGCCGATTATTACTCAGGAGCTCTCGGTCAATATTCAGGGGCAAAAGGTTTTGGTGGTGGATGAAATGGCCGTGTCCGGTTCCACTTTAAAATTAGTGAGCCAGTACATGGAAATAAAAAATCCGGCGCAGGTTAAATACGCCGTGCTTTACAAACAGCCCTGGTCCCAGTTTAGCCCGGATTACTTTGGCCGGGAGATTAAAGAATGGCCGCTCTACCCCTGGAAAGAATTACGCAATAATGTGATTGACCCGCGCAGCGGCATAGCATCCTCTAAATAAAAAATTACAAAGGTTTGTCATTCCGAGCGGACGAGCCTGCCTGCCGGTAGGCAGGGAATCTCTGGCCGTCGGTCGCCGACGACTGTTTTGATATTGACAAAATAGTCTTCTTTTGTTACGGTACATAAGGTTCCTTACAAATTTTGTAGTTTTAGGTTAGCGGAAAAAGGGCTTTTTCCTCTGGCCTGAATCTAGGAAAAAACAATCCCCTAGAAGGAGATACAGAAATGGACAGCAAGAAGACTGGTGGCGGTAGTGTGATTTTTCAGTCCCTTAAACCTCTAAATGCGACAGTTCTCATTGGGTTGTCGCTCAACTTGGAGATTACCTTGGAGGGCAAACTCCCTGAAGACGCCCAAGAGCACGTTGCCAGGTATGGGAAGAACTTGGTCAAGGCGGTGGATCACATTCCCGCCACGCCAGGCACGCCGGCCATTTTTCGGGTGACGACTCTGGACGGCAACGAGTTTACCATTCCCTGTGATGGGCAGAGTGAGATGGCGGCCGGGTCATCGGTTAACGTAGCTTTCGTACTCCGGGCTCTCGGTATCAGCGATGTCGGGATCATCGGGGCGGTGGGCGAGGGTAGTGGCGCTTCTTCACTCATTCCGGCTTTGGAGCCTACCATTTCCTCCATGCTTCTTTACAAATCGGAGGGCACCAGCCGAACGATTACCGTCCGTGATCCTTCCGGCGGTGGTTCCACTCTTTTATGTGCCAAGAAGCCCTACCATCTCGGGCCAAAAGTTCTAGATCAGCTCGCCGGGGCCACCCCCAATGTTCTGGTGCTCACCGGAGTAAAGCCGATGGACATGGTGGCTGCGCGGTCTTTGTATAAGAGCTCGGCCAAAGTGCGGGCGATTATGCCGCACGCCAGTTTGCTGCGTGACGATGCCGGCTGCGTCGTGTTCAAGAAGGAGCTCCTGCCCAAAACCGACCTTCTCCAGCTCAACGCTGAAGAAGCCCAATTACTCCTGGGTGACCAGACTCCGTTTGAACCTGAGAGCATCAGGCGTATCTCAGAGCTGGGTCCCCAGATGGTTATTGTAACCATGGGGGCGAACGGTGCAGTGCTGATGGAGAAGGATGGAGAACCTGAGATTGTGAAGGCGTTTCCTTCTGACAAAGTCGTCGATACCAGCGGGATAGGCGATACTCATTTCGCCACATTCATCAACTACCGTTGGTTACGTCAGCCTCAGCTATCACTGGTTCACTGTTTGACGATGGCTGGATGGATCGCCTCCAGGAAGGTGGCTCAAATCGGGCCGTGGGCAGGCATTCCGTCAAAGGAGGATCGCGAAGTTATGATTGCAAACATACTCGCTAAGGAGAAATAGAAAAACCGCCAAATGAGCGGTTCACGAAGTTCTTTGACGGCCCGCGCTCGCTACGCGCTGGCCGTTATTTTTTTTATGAGCTTGGTATAGTCGTCGTCTTTTTCATTAAACACTCCGGCAATCGGCGCCATATAATCTAAAAATTTTTGAGTCGGTTTAAAATTTTCAACGTCAAAAAAGTCTGCGGGCAAAGCGCGGTATTTACCGTCGCCCACCGCTTCCGATAACAACACCGCTTCAATTTTTAAATCCAATTTTTTCTCTTTCGGCCTAACAATGCACGCCATCAGGCCGTATTTTTTTTGTTCCAAAAGTCCCACGGCCTTGGCGCCCAGCAGCCTCGCCATATCCCTATCCAGTGTTATCGGTTCATCGGATTCTAAAAAGTTTCCCGGATAGAGCGCTTTGGTATCCACGCCTAATCTTTCTTTAATTATTTCCCGCAAAGCCAAACAGATAAAGCTTTGTCTTTTGTGGCCGTATTGTTCACCAATTTGGATGTCTTCTTTTATTTCCAGTTTTTGTTTAAATTGGGCTTCTTGGGCCACCACCACCACGGCGTAATTGCCGTTTTTTTGGTAGCGATCTTTTATCACCGTTAAAACTTTATCCAAATCATGAACGCCTTCCGAAGGAATAATTACATCGGCTCCGCCGTAAATAGCCGAAGCGGCCAGCCAGCCGGCCTTCATGCCCTGCGACTCAATCACAAAAATTCGCGACAGGGCGTAGGCCGCGTCTTCTTTAATTTGGCTGGTAAAAATTTTTAAATAATGCGCGGCCGAAGGAAAGCCGGGCGTAAAGTACGTGCCGGAAAGGTCGTTATCTATGGTTTTGGGTACGGCTACCACCGGTAGGCCCATCTCGGCGAGCCGGCGCGCGGCGTTAAGAGTGTCATCCCCACCAATGGCGATAATGCCGTCAATTTTTAAATCTTTTATGGTTTGTTTGATTTGTTCCGCCCCGCCCTCCACCTTAAAAGGGTTAGTGCGTGAAGAGCGCAAAATAGTTCCGCCGTGGATTAACAGCGGTTTTAAATCTAAATTATCCAGCCTCACATGCTTGCCGCCTTTAAGCAGGGAAGCCCAGCCAAAAAGACCGCCGTAAACCTCCCAGCCTAGGTTTTGGGTCGCTTCCACAATGCCGTAGATAGTAGAATTTAATGTCGGCGCCAGGCCGCCGCCGGTAAAGATAAAGATTTTCATACTTTTATCTTAGCACGGGTTTGCTTGCTTTTCAAGGGGTAGAGGGCTACTTATCCACAGAGCTGTCAGAAAAAAGTTGACAGCTTCTTTGTTTGTGATATACTGTCAGTATAGCCAAATTTATGCAAATAGATATACTCAAAAAATTAGGTTTTTCTGACAAGGTAGCCCAGGTTTACCTGGTTTTGCTTTGTTTAGGCCCTTCCTCGGTGCGTAACTTGGCCAAAAAGGCCGAAATGAACCGAGGCACGGTTTATGAAGCGCTTAAATGGTTGCGTGAACAGGGCCTCATCAATTTTTATGAAAAGGATACCAAACAATATTTTGTGGCCGAAGATCCGGAAAAATTGCGCGAATTAGTTGCCCGCCAATCCGCTGAACTTAAAGTCGCTGATAAAAAATTACAGTCGGTCATTCCGGAATTAAAATCGCTTTACGACAAAGGCGGGGAAAGGCCCACGGCGCGCTATTTTGAAAAAGGAGAAATCAGAGGTATTTTGGAGGACGTGTTAGACCGTTGCGCCACGGCCGGAGAAAAAGAATACCGCGTTTATTCTGACGCTCGCATCCGCGAATATCTTTATGACGGCTTTGAAAGTTTTAGCGACGCGCGGGTGGCTAAAGGCGTGGCGGTTAAAGTTATCGCTTTGGGCGAGGGCGGGGAACTGCGCGGGCTGGACGAGCGCAAATGGCTTAAAATTAAAAACTCCACTCCCACCTACACCATTATTTATCCCAGTAATGTGGCTTTTATTTCGCTGGACGCTAAAAAAGAATTAGTGGGCGTGGTGATAGACAATGAGGGTGTCTACGAAACTCAAAAACAGATTTTTGATGAACTTTGGAAAAAACTTTAAATATATGTTTGATTATACTTTTATTGATCTTGACAAAACCCTCTTTGATTGTCGCCGGCTGGAAGATGAAGTATGGGAAATTTTTGAACGTTCCGGCGTAACCAAAGATGATTATTTGGCTACTTACAAAAAGTCGCTCTGCACCATAAATTCCAAGCAGTTTGATTATACCTTTGAAGAGCATTTGAAATTTTTAGCTGATCTTGGTTATAAATTGGGCGAGGAAATTTTAGTTGAATTAGAGAAGCTTTTACAAAAAGATTATCTTTTTTCCGACAGCCTGGACCTGATTAAGTTTTTACGCCAAAAATCACGGCAGTTTATTTTATTAACTGCCGGCGATGCGGAATTTCAATGGAAAAAAATTACAAATTCTAAAATAACCGATTTTTTTGATGAAGTAAAAATTTTGTCGGGGTATAAAGAGGAATACGTTAAACAAAAACGGCAAGAAGACAAAAAGGGGCTGTTTATCAATGATAGTTTAAGGGAAAACTTGTTAATTAAAAGTAATTTTCCGGAAGTCTTGGTTATCACCAAACTTAATCACGGTTCCCGCCACGAAGAAGAGATTAAAAAAAGCGGGTTGCTTTATTTTTACACCCTTAGCGAGATAAAAGATTATGTCGCCAAATTTTAAAAATTTTGCCGCGGTAATTTTAGCCGCCGGGCAGGGCAAACGCCTGGGCGCGGCGGATATGCCCAAGGTGATGACCCCTATCGGCGGCCAGCCCATGGTGAGTTATGTGGTAGAAATTTTAAAAAAAATTGGCTTGACCTTGGAGCAAATTTATTTAGTGGTGGGTTTTAAAAAAGAAAAAATAAAAGAATATTTTGGCGATATTGTAAGTTACGCGGATCAGGATGAACAAAAAGGCACGGCCCACGCGGC
>JBBUBK010000030.1:0-6210 GCA_038058265.1 Patescibacteria group bacterium | reverse complement strand
CCTGGCTGGAAGAAATTTTTCCCGAGATGCGCCCCCTCAAAGGGCTTAAAGAATATGGTATTAATACCACTTTTGAAGTGGCGGCCAGGCGCGGGGATTTGGCGCAAGTAATAAAACTTAAAAATAATGAGGAGTGGTTTGGAATAAATACAAAAGAAGAGTTAAATGAAGCGAATGAACGGATGTCAAATCTAAAATCTTAAATCTTAAATCACAAATTATTTATGTGTGGAATTGTTGCTTATATCGGTAAAAAAGACGCCAGCCCCATTTTGGTGGGTGGTTTGCGCCGGTTGGAATACAGAGGTTATGACAGCGCCGGAGTGGCGATTTTGGATAACGGTAAAATTAACCGAGTGCGCGCCGTGGGTAAAATAGATAATCTGGCGGCCAAACTTAAAGAACATAATTTAAACGGCCATATCGGTCTGGCGCATACGCGCTGGGCCACGCATGGCGGCGTCACCGAGGAAAATGCCCATCCCCACACCGACTGCACGGGTGATTTGGTTTTGGTTCACAACGGGATTATAGAAAATTATCGGGAACTGCGAGATATTTTCTTAAAAGAGGGCCATCCTCTAAAATCCCAAACCGACACGGAAATTTTAGCGCACTTAATTGAAATACATTATAAGGGCGACTTGCGCATGGCCGTGGAGCAGGCGCTCTCCCATGTGCAGGGCACCTATGGCCTGGTAGTGATGCACGCCAAGGAACCGGGTAAGCTGGTGGCCGCGCGTTTAGGCAGCCCCTTGGTAATTGGCGTGGGCAACGGCGAATATTATATTGCTTCCGACACCTCGCCCATGCTGGCTTACACCAAAGAAGTGGTATTTTTAGACGACGGCGAAATTGCCGAAATCACCGAAAATAATTTACAAATTTTTACCCTCAAAGACGAAAAAATTACCAAGCATACCGAACAAATTGACTGGGATGAAGCCAGCGCCCAAAAACAGGGCTATGAGCATTTTATGCTTAAAGAAATCTTTGACCAACCCATGGTTTTTCAAGATGCCATTCGCGGCCGCTATAATTTGGCCGAGGGCACGGCGCATCTCGGCGGTCTTAACATGACCGAAGAGGAAATGCATAAAATCCATCGGGTTATTTTAATCGCTTGCGGCACCGCTTCGTACGCGGCCATGGTCGGCAAGTACGCTTTTGAGCGGTTAGCCGGCTTGCCCGCGGAAGTGGATGTAGCCAGCGAATTTAGATACCGCGATCCGATTGTGGATAAACATACTTTGGTTTTTGGTATTTCCCAATCAGGTGAAACGGCCGACACGCTGGCGGCTTTGCGCGAGGCCAAACGCAAGGGCGCGTATGTGCGGGGCATTGTTAATGTGGTGGGCTCCACCATGGCCCGCGAAACCGACGGCGGCACCTATATTCACGCCGGGCCGGAGCTGGCCGTGGCTTCCACCAAAGCCTACACCAATATGGCCGCGGTGATGCTTTTGTACGCTTTGCAGTTTGGCCGCTTAAATCGCGTCACGGTGGCGACCGGTGAAAGATTTTTAAACGCGCTTTTGGAAATTCCGGAAAAAATGAAACAAGTTTTGGAACAGAGCGACAAAATTAAAGCGCTGGCGGAAAAATATAAAAATTATACCAACATGCTCTACTTGGGCAGGGGAATAAATTTTCCCGTGGCTTTGGAAGGTTCCCACAAGCTTAAAGAGATAGCTTATATTCACAGCGAGGCCTACCCAGCCGGTGAGATGAAACACGGCGTTAACGCCCTTTTGGCGCCTGATTTTCCCGTGCTGGCCATTATGACCAAAAATCAGCTTTATGAGAAAATGCGCAGTAATGTAGAAGAAATAAGGGCGCGCAAATCTCCGGTAATACTGCTTGCCACCGAGGGCGACGAGCAAGCCAAAGAATTGGCCGAAGATGTAATTTATGTCCCGCCCACCATGGAACTGTTGGAACCGCTTTTAAACACTATTCCTTTGCAGTTATTCGCGTATCATATGGCCGTAATTTTAGGCCGGGACGTTGACCGGCCGAGGAATTTAGCTAAATCAGTAACAGTCGAGTAATATGCCCAAGAAAAAAATCGTCGTCATCGGCGGGGGTAATGGCAGCGCTATTGCCATTGTGGCTTTGAAACACAATTTAGAGCGTTTTAGTATTTCCTCCATCGTTTCCATGAGCGATTCCAACGGTTCTTCGGGCCGGTTGCGCCGGGAATTTAAAACTCTGCCACCAGGCGATATTATGCGCGCTGTTTTAGCCATGTCCATTTATGATTACCCTGTGCTTAAGGATATTTTTTATCGCCCCAGGTTTAAGAACGCCGGCAAATTAGACAGCCATAATTTAGGTAATTTATTTTTAACACTTTCGGCCAAATATTGTGGCAGTTTTCTTAAGTCGGTGGAGGCGCTCTCACAAAGTATTAAAGCCGTGGGTCAGGTTTATCCAGCCACCTTAAAACAAACAGATTTAACGGCGGAATTAACCAATGGAGATGTAATTCGCACCGAGGCCTTTATTGATGTCCCGGCGTATAATCGGGGTTTAAAAATAAAAAAGGTTTGGTTGGAACCAAAAACCAAGGCCTACGCCCCGGCGCTTAAAGCCATCCAAAAAGCCGATTATATTATTTTAAGTCCGGGTAGTTTATATACCAGTTTAATTGCCGCTTTGCTCCCCGTGGGCATTAAAGCGGCATTGGCCAAAAGCGAAGCTAAGTTAATTTACACCATTGGTAACGCCTACCACACTCACGGCGAAACCGGCCCGGAAAAATTAAGTGATTTTGTAAAACAATTGGAAAGGTATCTGCCCCGTCCGTTGGATTTAGTAATTTATAACAATCACCGGCTTAGTCTCACTCAAAAAAAGAAGTATAAAGAAAGGGGCTGGGCGGTGTTTGTCAAGGATACAAAAAATTTATCGGGTCATCGGGTTATGGGCGCTGATTTTGAACGCGATGAAGGCGGGTTATGTTCCATTCGCTTGGGAAAAATATTAAAAAAAGTTTTAAAATAAATTTATGAATTTTAATAAACAAAATTTGGGCAGCCGAGCCATTAAAATCACCGTGGAAGAGAACGGCCAAGTTTTGGGCCGGGCCTATCTTTATTTAATTAAAAACGATTTACATGACAAACCCTACGGCTTGCTGGAAGATGTGTTTGTGGAAGAAAAAGCCCGGGGGCGGGGATTGGGGACGGCGCTGGTAAAGGCGGTAATTGAAGAAGCCAATGCCCAAGGGTGCTATAAATTGGTGGGCACCAGCCGTTACGCGCGGGAAAGCGTGCATAAGATGTATTTGAGTTTAGGTTTTAGTGATTACGGCAAAGAATTTAAAATGACTTTTTAAATTTTATGACACTATCTATTATCAAAACTTTGCCCCAGCCGGATTATGAACTTTTGGACAGCGGTGAGGGTGAGAAATTGGAAAGGTATGGCAAGTATGTTCTGCGCCGGCCTGATCCGCAGGCTTTGTGGCGTAAATCTTTACCCGAAAAGGAGTGGCAAAAAGCGTCAGCGGTTTTTTTGCGCGATGGAAAATCCACGGAGTGGAAAGTAAAACCCGGCACGCCCGAGAAATGGTCCATAGATTTTGGTAGTTTAAAATTTTGGATCCGACCCACGGCCTTTAAGCATACCGGCCTTTTTCCGGAACAGCTGGGCAATTGGGAATGGTTTAGTAATCTTATTAAAAAATCCGGCCGCAAGATTTCTGTTTTAAATTTGTTTGGTTACACCGGCGGTGCCACGCTGGCCGCCGCCAAGGCCGGGGCCGAGGTTTGCCACGTGGATGGCTCCAAAACCGCCCTGGGCTGGGCGCGCGATAATGCCGAACTCTCGGGCCTCGCGGATAAGCCGGTGCGTTGGATTCTGGACGATGCCATGGCTTTTGTTAAGCGCGAAATTAAGCGCGGCCGCCGTTATGACGGCCTGATTATGGATCCGCCCGCCTTCGGCCATGGGCCGGCCGGTGAGATGTGGAAGATAGAAGAAAGTTTTTTGCCGTTTTTGGATTTATGCCAGCAAGTTTTAACCGACCAGCCGTTATTTGTGTTAATTAACGGTTACGCCTCCGGCTATTCGGCCTTGGCTTATGAAAATAACCTGCTAAATTTACAGAAGAAATTAGGCGGTAAAATTGAAAAAGGGGAATTGACGATTCAGGAATCAAAGTCCGGCCGGCTTTTACCGTGCGGCATTTTTGCCAGGTGGCAGAATTAATAAAAAATAGTATGTCCTTAAAGGTTTTATATGAAGACAACCATCTCATCGCTGTCTATAAGCCAGCCGGTGTTTTGACGCAGGGCGATAAAACCGGCGAGGCCAGTTTAATGGATCAGGTTAAGTATTATCTTAAAAATAAATACCAAAAGCCGGGCAATGTTTTTTTAGGACTGCTCCACCGTTTGGATCGGCCGGTGGCCGGCATTGTGCTTTTCTCCAAAACCAGCAAAGGCGCGTCCCGCCTCTCCGAGCAGTTTAGGGAACATACCGTGGAAAAGGTTTACCATGCCCTGGTGGAAGGCCGACCAAAAAAGGATAAAGCGACTCTAATAAATTATTTGAAAAAAGACGAAAACAAAAATAAAGTGGAGGTGTACGACAAAGAAGTCCCGGGCGCGCAGCGGGCCGAATTGGATTATGAAGTAGTAAGAGTTAAAGGCAAAAATTCCTTACTCAAGATTATTTTAAAAACCGGCCGGGCGCACCAGATCCGCTCCCAATTGGCGCATCTTGGTTGCCCTATTATGGGCGACGCCAAATATGGCGCTTCCAAACAACTGCCCAATAAAATAATTAACTTGGTCGCCACCTCGTTGTCATTTGATTTACCAACAAAGGAGGAAAGAAAAACTTTAACCATAGAGATGCCGTTATGAAGCAAATTTTGGATTTGCATATCCATTCCAGGTATTCCCGGGCCTGTTCGCCAAGTTTAGAGCTGCCCAAAATTGCCGCCGCTTGCGCTGCTAAAGGCATAGACATTGTCGCCACTGGCGATTTTACGCACCCAGCCTGGCTGGCTCATATTAAAGATAAATTGGTGGAGATTGGAAATACTGGATTATATAAACTTAAGGAATCTCCCGCTCCCCCCACCCCCTCTCTGGCAGAGGGGGACATCGCATCTCCCCCTTTTTCCAAGAGGGGGTCAGGGGGAGTTGCCGAGGTGAAGTTTATTCTATCAACGGAAGTCGCTTGTATTTATAAACACGCCGGCAAAACCCGGCGTCTGCATTTGGTCATACTTGCCCCCAACCTTAAAGCCGTGGATAAATTGATTGAGGTTTTGGAAAAAAGAGGGGTAAATTTAAAGTCCGACGGCCGGCCGATTATGGGGCTCTCCGGTAAAGAGATTTTAAAAATACTTTTGGCCATAGATCCGGGTTTTATGCTTATTCCGGCCCATGCCTGGACGCCCTGGTTTGCGGTTTTTGGTTCTAAATCCGGCTATGATTCGTTGGAAGAATGCTTTGAGGAATTAACCCCGCATATTAGCGCCATAGAAACCGGGCTTTCTAGCGATCCGGCAATGAACCATCGCTTAAGCCAGTTGGATAATATTATTTTGGTTTCCAATTCCGACGCGCATAGCCTGGAAAATTTGGGCCGGGAAGCCAATGTTTTTGAATTTACGGATGAGGGGGAAATTAACTATGGTGAAATATCGCGGATTATTAAAGAGGGCGACCGGAATAAGTTTTTATACACCATTGAGTTTTATCCCGAAGAGGGGATGTATCATTTTGACGGGCATCGCGCTTGCGGGGTGTGCCTCTCGCCCCAAGAGACCAAGAAAAATAAATTTATTTGTCCCAAATGTAAAAAACCGCTCACGGTGGGCGTCTTGCATCGGGTAGACGATTTGGCCGACCGGGAAGAAAATAATATCCCCGCGGATAAATTTATCCCGCACAAATATATCGTACCTCTGCGTGAAATAATCGGTAAAGTTTTTGAAGTAGGGAAGGGGAGTAAAAAAGTGGTCAAAGAGTACGACCAGATGATTAAAAATTTAGGCAACGAATTTAGCATCCTTTTGGATAAAGATATTAAAGAAATTGAGGCCAAGGTTAGCGATAAAAATATTGCCCTGGCCATTGTCAATATGCGCTCCGGAACGGTTAAAGTCTCCCCCGGTTATGATGGCGAATACGGCACGGTGGAAGTTTTGCCGCCGGACCTAAAAAAAGGAGCAAAACAATCACGGCTTCT
>JBBUBK010000029.1:0-1563 GCA_038058265.1 Patescibacteria group bacterium | reverse complement strand
AAAGAAAAAAGAGAAAGCCATTAGTGACTTGCTCTTTTTTCATTCTCCCGAGGACTCGGGACAGGCAGTATCCCAATTACTTAGGACTTACGCGGAAAATATATTTTTAGTTCGTTTTAATGAAGTTTTTTATTGCTAAATTTTAGCTTCCTTAGTATAGTCCAAACCCAAAACCTTGTCAAGAGGGGTTTTGGGGGTAAAATGTGGATATCCATAAAGTCGAAAAATAGGCCTTAAACCCATTGCGTCGTACCTATAAAAAGCTTATAATAAAAACTAGAACATTCCATTACGAACACAACAAGGAGGCAACCATGAGTGAAAAGCGGACTGCGGCTAAAGGAAATATGTTCGCGGACATAATCCGGGAAGGAATCGCCTGCGGCTTTTTGGAGGTGAAGCCGGAACCGCGGGACGATTCGGTGACGGGGGCGGCAAATTTTTTGAACTCTGCTTTATACTGGGACCTGGTGCGTGCCGAAAAGCAGGGAGAAAAAATTGAATTCCACCTGCGTTCGCCCGAAGATTTGGACATCAATAACGTCAACCACGACCGGCTCGTGCATCTCCTGCAAAACGTTCGCGATTTTGTTACCAACAATAAAGCGAACCTACTTGAGACGGCGAGAAAAATCGCGCCGCTCTGCGACAAGACCGCCCAATCACGTTTTCTGTTGGAATTCGTGACTGGTGTCCTGCTGGACGTCAATGACACGGAAGGAGAGAGAACCAAAACACCAGTTGACTGGGGGACACTCGCCAAGGAGGTGGAGACAAACGCTCCGAGAATGGAGATTGACTGCCTGGCCGCCATGGTGGCCATCTGCCTCTGGCCCGAGGCAAGGAAGCACTTCGCTGGCTAGGGGTTCAAGCGAACCCGGCCAATTACATCCTGCCCTGTCCGTGCATTTCGCGGCGGGGCTTTTTTATTTTTGGTGTTTCTCTCTCCAATGCTCAATCAATTTATGATTTCCTGAAAGCAAAATTTTAGGCACTTTTTGGCCCATAAAATTCTCGGGTCTGGTATACTGCGGATATTCTTTAGCCGATTTTCCGTGGCTTTCTTCTTTTAACGATTCCACGTTGCCCAGTACCCCAGGAATTAAACGCGAGACTGCTTCCACGACAGTGAGCGCCGGTAATTCCCCGCCGGCTAAAACATAATCCCCCACCGACACTCGCTCATCGGCCAATTTATAAATGCGCGCGTCAAAACCTTCATAGCGCCCGCAGATTAAAATCAACCGATCCAGTTTGGCATATTTTTCCGCCAAACGCTGGTCAAACTTTTTTCCCGCCGGGTCAAGAATAATAATTTTTGTTTTTGCCGTTCGCCCGCCCCCCTTACTAAGGGGGGCTACAGGGGGTTGCCGTCCTTTGCGACTGGCCGCAGTTGAAGGCAAACCCCTTTGCGTTCCCCCTTGGAAAGGGGGAAAGGCTTTTATGGCTTTCAGGCAATCATAAATCGGCTGGATTTGTAGAACCATGCCCGGGCCGCCGCCAAAAGGCCGGTCATCCACATGACCGCGCTTATCTTTGGAATAATCCCTAAAATTATGGGCC
>JBBUBK010000028.1:0-8025 GCA_038058265.1 Patescibacteria group bacterium | reverse complement strand
AGTTTTAAACGGCCAGGGAAAATGGCTACATAATCTTTTGGAAAAACGTGTCATGGGTCATTCGGTGAATGAAGCAAAACAGGCGATTTGTGGCTTAAAGATTGAGGTTGATAAAAAGAATATGAACGCTTTTGAACAGGCCGAATGGAAAGCGGGACACGATTATGCGGTAGAAGCGGAAAATAAGTGGGAAGAGGGGGGTTGGGGCGCCGTGGCTGAAGAATTGGTTAAGGCGAAGACTTTGCAAGACGCGCTTGCGATTATAAATCGACCAGAAAACGCTGATTTGAAAGCCACCATGAAGCGTGAAGGGTTAGAACAAGGTTATAAATTGTTTCAGAAATTAGAGGCAGAAGAGGCTGAGGCTGCGTAAAATATTCTATTTATTAAAAGAATTAAAACAATCCCGAATACTCGGGATTGTTTTAATTACGTTCTACCTTTGCCAGATTATAGTGTAGCATGTTTTAAAATAATGGTGAAATATTGCGCTGTTGTCAAAATAGCCCAAATTTGATATAGTAAAACAGCTCCTAAGCGTTGGTTTTATGATAATCGGCCACCAAAAAATCGTTTCTTTTTTTAAAGAGGCCATGACGGAAAACAGGTTGGCTCAGGCCTATTGTTTGGTGGGGCCGGACGGGGTGGGCAAGCGCAAAATCGCTCAGTTTGTGGCCAGCCAACTTTTGGGCGTGAGCGAGGACAAATTAACCACTCATCCCGATTATTATTATCTGGCGCGGCTTTCAGATGAAAAAACTGGCAAGCTTAAAAAAGATATTTCCATTGGCCAGGCCCGCGAAATGCGGGGGCGTCTGCAGAATCGCAGCTGGCTGGGCGGGTATCAAATTACCATAATTGACGAAGCCGAACTTTTAAACGAAGAATCCGGCAACGCCCTTTTAAAAATTTTGGAAGAACCGGGCGAACGCAATGTTTTTTTTCTTTTAACCGAAGATGACGCCTCTTTGCTCTCCACCGTGCGTTCGCGCTGCCAGCTATTTTATTTGCCCCTGGTGGCCGTGGAAGAAATTTTTAACGAATTAAAAAAATTGGGCCATGATGAAAACATCGCCCGCGCCTCCGCCGCTATTGCTTGGGGCCGGCCGGGACGGGCGATAGGCTTTGCCGAGAGTCCGGAAGAGCGGGAAAATTATTTAAAAGAAGTGGCGCGCTGGGAAAAAACTTTGGATGAACCTTTTTATTTAAAATTAAAATCCGTGGAAGATTTATTCGGCGATAAAATAGACCATATTCGCGGGCGGGACAAACTGCAAGCTACTTTGGATTTATGGATGATGCTCTGGCGGAATTATATAGTCTCGGACTCCAATAATAATTTTTCTCCCACCGAAGCCGTGGCCATAATTGATCGGTTAAGAGAAGCGAAGCGCTTGCTGGGGCAAAATATCCATCCGAGGTTGTTGGTGGAGGAATCGTTGTTACGGATGTAAATTGTGAATTGAAAATTAATTTTTATTTAATCTTTAATTTATGAAGTTTCATATCACCTGGATTGCCTCTTTCTCCGCCGCGCTGGTGTTGCTCGGCGCCGGTTGTATAACGCTCGGCGGCACGGCCGCCGGACCCATGGGCATGTTTCGTTCACTGGATAAAGGCGAAACTTGGCAGGCCACGACCGCTTACCCCACCACCCAGGGGGTAAAAAGCATCGCCGGGGTTAAAGTTTACCGGGTTTACACCGACCCCTCCGACCCCAACGCGCTTTATCTGGGTTCGCGCGGTCAGGGTTTGTATTTTTCTTATAACAATGGCGACAGCTGGCAATCGGCCCCGGCTTTAAACGGCATGTTTATCTATGGCCTGGCGGTTGACCCTAAAGATAAGTGTAATATTTATGTCAGCGACGGCCTGCATATTTATAAAACATCCGACTGCACCCGCACTTGGAAGTTGGTTTATACCGAAGAGCGGCCGGCCCAGAGGTTTGTCTCGCTGGCGGTTAATTTTGGCGATTCCAAAATTATCTATGGCGCCCAGTTGGGCGGTGATATTTTGGTGAGCCGTGATAGCGGCGCCAGCTGGCGCGTGGCCAAGCGGTTTGGCTTTGACCTGCAACAACTCAACGCCGACCCGTTTAACGCTAGCCGACTTTACGCGGCCAGTTATAAAAACGGCTTGTTCCGCAGCGATGATAACGGCGAGGGTTGGCTGGATGTTTCCGGAGAATTGGATAATTTTAGCAACGCCAAAACGTTTTACCGTTTAATCATGCACCCGAGCCAAAAAGATAGTTTGTTTTGGGTTTCCAAATATGGCATTTTGCGTTCCAATGACGCCGGCGCCACCTGGAATGATCTAAAATTAATCACCCCGCCGGGCAGCGTTAATATTTTCGCTTTTGCCATCAGTCCCAAAGATTCCCGCGAGATGTATTATACCGGCACGATTCTTAACGAAAAAAATGTTCCGGTTCGTTCCACTTTTTATAAAACGGCCGATGGCGGCACCAACTGGGTGACTAAAAAATTACCCTCCACCGCCATTCCCACCGCGCTTTGGGTGCATCCGGACAAAACTAACACGCTCTTTATCGGGTTTACTTTACTTGATTAATTCTATGCTTAATATTAATGATTTTAAAGCCGATTTTGTTAAAGTCGTGGACTTTCTCAAAAACGATCTCACTGGTTTGCGCACGGGTCGGGCTTCCACCGCTATGGTGGAAAATATTCCCGTGGAGGCCTACGGCACCAAACAGCCGCTTAAAGCCGTGGGCACCATTATGGTGGCCGACCCCAAAACTTTAACCGTGGAGCCCTGGGATAAGGGACTCCTGGGCGCCATAGAAAAGGGCATTCGTGATTCCAATTTAGGTATTAATCCGGTGAATGACGGCCGGCTTATCCGGCTTTCTTTGCCGGAATTAACCGTGGAGCGCCGGGCGGAGCTGGTTAAAGTGCTCCATCAAAAGCTGGAGAGCGCCCGCATTTCGGTGCGCAAAGTGCGCGAAGAAGTGCGGGAAATGGCGGGCGCGGAAGAAAAAGACGGCGCCATCAGCGAGGATGAAAAATACCGTGTGCAGGAAGATTTGGAAAAAATGGTTAAAGAGTTTAATGATAAAATAAAAGAGATGGGGGAGAAGAAAGAAACGGAAATAAATACGATATAACTCAAATTTTATGTCAGTCGACTTAGAAACAATCGTCTCACTCTGCAAACGTCGCGGTTTTGTTTTTCCCGGCAGCGAAATTTATGGGGGACTGGCCAACAGTTGGGATTACGGCCCGCTGGGGCACCTCTTAAAACAAAATATCAAAAAAGCTTGGTGGAAATTTTTTGTGCAGGAACGGGACGATGTGGTGCCGTTTGATTCCGCCATTATTATGAACCCCAAGGTGTGGGAGGCGAGCGGGCACTTGCAGAATTTTTCCGACCAGCTGGTAGAATGTAAAAGTTGCCACCATCGTTTTAGAATAGACCATCTTTTGGAAGCCAAGGGTATTAAGCCCAAATACGATAAGGAAGTCATTCAACTCCCGGCCGAGGTTAAGTGTCCGGATTGCGATGGTAATTTAACCGAGCCCAAGAGTTTTAATTTGATGTTTAAAACTTTTATTGGCACTACCGAGGATTCCACCACCACGGCTTATCTGCGGCCGGAAACCGCCGGCGGGATGTTTGTTAATTTTAAGAATGTTTTAAATGTTACTCGGCGCCGTTTGCCTTTTGGCATCGCCCAAATCGGCAAATGCTTCCGCAACGAAATTACCCCGGGCAATTTTATTTTCCGTACGCGCGAGTTTGAAATCGGGGAGTTGGAATATTTTATCAACCCCAATTCGCCAGCTGGCGAATGGGAAAAAATATTTGAGATGTGGCTGGTGGAAATTAAACGCTGGTGGCAAGATGTCATGCAAGTCAACATGGATAATTTGGTCTGGCATGAGATTCCGGACGGGGAAAGGGCGCATTACAGCAAACGCACAGTGGATATTGAATATAAATTTCCTTTTGGCCTGGACGAACTTCACGGTATCGCTTATCGCACGGATTTTGACCTCTCCCGCCACGAAAAAGTGAGCGGGCAGGATTTGCATTACACCGATCCGGAAACTGGCGAGAAATTTTTACCGCATGTCATTGAGCCGACTTTTGGCATCGACCGCATGCTTTTGGTGTGTCTTTTGGAAGCTTATCATGAAGAGGAGGCTCCGACTGCCGAAAAAGGTGAAACTGAAAAAAGAGTCGTGATGAAATTTCCCAAACATTTGGCGCCGATTCAGGTGGCGGTTCTGCCGCTCTCTAAAAAAGAAGAATTGGCCAAGGTGGCTAAACCTTTGGCCAGCGAATTGCGCCGAGAATTTTCGGTGGATTATGATGAAACCCAGAGCATCGGCAAGCGCTATCGCCGGCAGGATGAAATCGGCACGCCTTATTGCCTTACCGTGGATTTTGAATCACTGGAAGATAAAAAAGTTACCGTCCGCGATCGGGATAGTATGGTTCAAGAGAGGATGGGTATAGATGAAGTTAAAGATTACTTAAAAGAGAAATTCAGAAATTAGTATTTCACGTAACACGTATCACATAACACGTAGCCCGCGGTTTGTTACGTGATATGTGCTATGTGTTACGTGTTGTCAATTATGCCTAAACTTTTCAAGTTAAAAAACGGCATACAACTTCTTGCCGTGCCGGTTAGCGGCACTAAGGCCATAACCGTGCTGGCCATGTTTCCGATTGGTTCGCGTTATGAACATAAAAAAATTTCCGGCGTGTCGCATTTCGTGGAACACTTAATGTTTAAGGGCACCGCGCGCCGGCCGACCACGCTGGACATTTCGCGCGAGCTGGACGCCGTGGGCGCCGATTATAACGCCTTTACTTATAAAGATTTCACCGGCTACTACGTGAGAATTGACGCCGACAAAAAAGAGCTGGCTTTTGACATGCTTTCGGACATGATTTTTAATTCCAAAATGGACGCGGCCGAAGTGGCCAAAGAAAAAGGAGTAATTATAGAAGAGCTCCGCATGTACGAAGATAACCCCACGATGTTTGTGGAACTTTTGTTTGACCGGACTTTGTTTGGCGATCACCCTTTGGGCTGGGATATCGGCGGGTCGGTCAAGACCGTGACTAAAATAACCCGAGAGGAAATTTATAATTATTACCGCAATCATTATTTTCCGGCCAACATGCTGCTGGTGGTGGCCGGCCGCACCAACCCCAAATCCGCTCGGGAGCTCGTCGAAAAATATTTTGTTAAACCGGTTAAAGTACCAAACAAAAAATTCACCGTGGCCGATTATAAAAAACATAACTGGCCGGCCAAGACCCCGGGACTAAATGTCCGAGTGGGCGTAAAAACGCAAAAAGTTGACCAAGCCCATGTCATCTTGGGCTGGCCCGGTTTTAAAAATAATCATCCCGACCGCTTTGCCGCTACTATTCTTTTAAATATTTTAGGCGGGGGCATGAGCTCCAGACTGTTTGTGGAGGTGCGGGAAAAGAGGGGCTTGGCTTATATGGTGAGCGCCGGCGCCATGGGTTTTCGCGACATTGGGGGTATTTATGTTCAGGCCGGATTAAACGCGGACCGTTTGGAAGAGGCTTTGCAGGTAATTAAAACCGAAGTTAATAAAATTAAAACCACGCCGGTAAGCCGCAAAGAATTAGCCGACGCCAAAAGCAATATTATCGGCCATCTGGCTTTGGCTTTTGAGAACAGCAATGTGCAGGCCGAATGGTACGCCAAACGTTTTTTATTTGAGGGCAGGCTTACGGCGCCGGAAGAATTGATTAAAAAACTAAAAAAAGTTACCGCCAAAGAAGTGCGCCAAGTGGCTCAAAAATATTTGGATTTTAAAAAAATGCGCCTGGCGGTTATTGGCTCTCTCTCCAAAAATGAGGTAGCCAAAATGGCTAAAAAGTTGTAGTATATTCTTTATGTTCAAACAATCACCCAAAATTTATCTTTTTGCCAACTGGAAAATGTATTTGGATTATGATGAGAGCAATATTTTGGCCCATGCCCTTTCCGGTGAAGTCAAAAAGTTTAAAGACGCGATAACCATGGCGGTTTTTCCCGGCGCATTGGCTTTTTATCCGGTCACCCAGGTTTTGAGCGATGTGAAGATAGGCACCGGACCGCAAAATATTTATTGGGTGGACAAAGGCGGTTATAGCGGCGAAATTTCCGCCGAGATGTATCGGTCGGCCGGGGGCAAATACGCTTTGGTGGGCCATTCCGAACGCCGGCATCTTTTTAAAGAAACCAATCATGAAACAAGAGAAAAATTGGAAGCGGCTTTGAACGCCGGTTTGATTCCGGTTTTGTGCGTGGGTGAAACTTTAAAAGAAAGAAAAGACGGCGAGGCCGAAAAAGTGGTGGAAATACAATTGCGCGCCCTGCTGGATAATTTAAAATGGCCGGCCAAACGGGAATTGATTATCGCCTATGAACCGGTGTGGGCCATTGGCACCGGGGAGGCCTGCGACCCGGGCGAGGCCGAGAAAATGCATCGTTTTATTTACAAAGCGGCTTTGGAATTTTTAAAAGTGGAACCGGTCATGCTTTACGGCGGCAGTGTCCGGCCGAATAATGTGGCCGATTATCTTCAGAAGCCGCACATCCGGGGCGTGCTCGTGGGCGGCGCTTCGGCCAAGCTGGAAAGCTGGCTGGAAATTATCAAAAGCGCTTTGTCTCTAAAACAATAATAATATGTATAACCTTGTTCCTCTTATCGTAATTTTGGTGAGTTTGGCGGTGATACTTTTTATTGTGGCGCGAAAATTTCCCCAGGTGGCTAATTTGGATGTAAATAATCTGCCCGAAGAAAAAGTTTCCCAAAAGAAAAAAGAACTTCTAGGCAAACGATTCGCGGCCAAAGCTAAAAAAACCAAAGAGGTTTGGTTTAACCGTCTGGCGCCCTTAAAAAAACTTTGGGGACAATTTCAGCTTAAATTTAGAATTTATGTGGGCAAGGTGGAGCGCCTGTGGCATCATGAACAAACTTTAAAAAATAAAGAGAAAGAAAAGATAACGCCGGTGACGGAAGAAGCGACCGAGGCCAAAGAACAAAAAGTCAACAAACTCATTCAGGAAGCCGAGGACAATTTTAAAATCGGATCCTTGGATAAAGCCGAAGAATTATTTATTGCCGCCATTAAGGTTGACGATAAATCCACCCCGGCTTACCGGGGTTTGGGCGATACTTATTTGGCCAAAAATGCTCCGGAAGAAGCTCGGGAAACTTATCGATTTTTACTGCAACTAGAACCCGATGACGATAGCACTTTGGTAAAACTCGCGGCCATAGCCGAAGGCCAAGGGGATTTGGAAGAAGCCATACAATATTTACAGCAAGCCGTGGCGGTAATTGGTTCGCTTTCGCCCCGTTTTTATCACTTGGCCGAACTGCTTTTAAAAGTGGGACAGGGGAGTACGGCCAAGGAGGCTATTTTACAAGCGCTGGAGCTGGAACCCAAAAACCCTAAGTATCTTGACTTACTCATAGAAACTGCTATAATATGCGGCGATAAGACTCTAGCCGTGGAAGGGTATAATAGTTTACGTTTGGTTAACGCCGAAAATCAAAAATTAGAAGATTTTAAAGATCGAATTGGAAAAATATAACGCCGCCTCCAAAATTAAAACGCCGATGTAGCTCAGTTGGTAGAGCACCTCCATGGTAAGGAGGTGGTCAGCGGTTCAAATCCGCTCATCGGCTCTTGGCAAGAAGCCGCCTTAGCTCAGCGGTAGAGCAACAGTTTTGTAAACTGTAGGTCCTCGGTTCAAGCCCGAGAGGCGGCTCCAAGGCGATAAACAAAAATGGGCAGATACCAAAGTGGCCAACTGGGGCAGACTGTAAATCTGCTGGCTCCGCCTTCGTAGGTTCGAATCCTACTCTGCCCACCAGATAATTATTAACCCAAATTTATGTCGCAGGAAAACATGATAAAATTGGAGTGCGTGGAGTGCAAGACAGTAAATTATTTTAGCACCAAAAACAAGAAGACGCTAAAAAACCGTTTGGAAATGGGCAAGTATTGCAAACA
>JBBUBK010000027.1:0-4562 GCA_038058265.1 Patescibacteria group bacterium | reverse complement strand
TAATTATGATCCAGTTCATTCTTATAATACTCCTCGTACATCTCCCAAAAAGATAAAAGCAAAGCGGTAATAATCGGGCCGATGATAAAACCGGAGATGCCAAAGACGGCGATGCCGCCCAAAGTGGAGAGAAAAACCAAGAGCGGATGCATTTGAGTGTCTTTGCCCACTAGGACCGGGCGCAAAATATTATCCACGGTACTGATGATCAGGAAGCCCACCGCCCACATGGTCAGACCCTGCCAAGTCTGTCCGGTGATGAGCAGGATCAGGCCGGCCAGAAACCACACCGGCGAACAACCAATACCCGGGATGATGGCTAAAAAGAACATCACCAAAGTCCAAATAACCACGCCTTGGATGCCGAAGTAATAAAAGAGCAGTCCGCCCAGCAGGGCCTGGATACTCCCCACGATAATAGTGCCCTTAAGCGTCGCGCGGGCGGTGGAAATAAATCTTTTGTAAAGCATTTTTTCGTATTTGTCGCCCAGGGGGCAGAGGTGCGTCATCTTTTTGAGCATCTTGTCGCCATCGCGCAAAAAGAAAAATAGGGCGTACAGCATGATGGCAAACATTAGCAAAAATACCAGCGAATTTTGAGTAAAGGCTTTGAGGGTGGTAAAAATGTAAGTCGTGGAGGTTTTGGCGATCTCGGAAAGTTTTTCCAGCCAAAAGTTTTCGTTAATTTGGAGTTTGGCGGTGAGCGGATTATTTTTAATCCATTCAAAAGAGTTTTGCAGGGTGGATTTAATCTGACTGCTGTTATTATCCGCGGTATTATAAACATCTACCGATTCTTTAATGAGTAAACTGGTGATAAGGGAGAGGGGGATAATAATAACCAAAAAAACCAAAATTAGAGTGAGGCTGGCGCTAAGGGTGTGATATTTTAGTTTAGCCGTCAGCCAGGAATAAACCGGATAAAAAATACCGGCAATAATGGCCGCCCACAGAAGAGGGTAGGCAAAAGTCTTGATAATGTATAAAAATATAACCGTGACGATGCCCAAGAGCCCCAAAAAGATGAAATTGCGGATTTTTGAAAAGTCCATAAGATTAGATTATTGAATTATTTTAATGTGTGTATTTTAGCAAATTTGGCTTAGTTTTTCAATGTTTACCCGCGGGACAGTACTTCTCTTACGGTTTTGAGGGTGATTATCCTAAAAATTAAAACCAGTAAAGTGTAAAACGCTATACCAATAAGTATGGACAAAATCAAGTTTAGGGGTTGAAGATAAAACAGAATAGCCCCCATAATCAGGCTGGCCAAGGCTATTTTAATAAAAGTAAAAAGTCTGGGCCAGATTTTGGCGTAGTAGGCGATAAGCAAGAGTAGCCCCAAGCCGGCGAAGAGTTCGGAAAAGATGGTAACATAAGCCGCGCCGTAAAGGCCATAGCGGGGAATAAAAACAAAGTAACCAATAATAGCCAAAACAGCATCGGCCAGATAAATTCCAATAGCCTGTCGTTGGCGGTTTATGGCCAGAGCGATATAGCCAAAAACATTGCCAAAGGAAAGCCCCACAATAGCCACGGCCA
The DNA here is from genome assembly GCA_038058265.1 of Patescibacteria group bacterium. Taxonomy (GTDB): domain Bacteria; phylum Patescibacteriota; class Patescibacteriia; order Magasanikbacterales; family GWA2-37-8; genus JBBUBK01. Next base: position 3,020 of record JBBUBK010000027.1, on the reverse strand, counting down.
AGTACTGTAAAATTTTAGCCGACCCGCCAAACTCCGCGCCGGCAATTACCAACATAATCGGTTGGGCCAAAACCAAAATGCCCGCCATGGCCGGCAGTAAAAACAAACACACCAAATCAAAACTCATTTGGTAGCGTTTTTTAAAGTCATCTATTAGGTTTCTGGACCAAGCAAAAGTTACGAGTGGCATCATAATACCCATAATCATGGCCGCGGCCTGGGCCAGCATGTCCAGCACCCGGTAGGCAGCGCCGTAAAGGCCCACATCGGCCTGTGAAGCGTAAAGCGGTAAAATTACCCGGTCGCCCTGCAGGTAAAAAGCGTTAAAAATAACCGTTAGCGCCGTGGGCCAGATTTTAATAAAAATCGCTTTGGAAATAGCGCGGTCAAAAGCAAAGCGCGCCCCCGGACTTCTTAGCCAGAGATAAAAAGTATAAACTACCGAAGCCAATGTCACCACGCCCATGGTGGGTAAAAAGCCGTAGTTGCCCCTGGCCACCAAAAGCAACCCTACCACCAAAACTATCCGGCCCAAGATTTCGCCGGACATTTGGATAAACATTTTTAACTGGGATTGGTAGTAGCCGATAAAAATGTTATTGAGAGAAATGGCAAAGAAAGATAGGGTGGTAACAAGTACGGCCATCTTAATCGGCGCCGGGTAGGGGAATAATAAAATCAAAATCGGCGCCAAACCCTGGAACAAAAAAGCGGTTAAAAAACGCCAGGTAAAAAGATTGTTAAGCAGTTTGTTTTTATCAAAATACGGCTCGGAGAGCATGTTGGCCGTGGTGATGGTAAAACCAAAGTCGCTAAAGATGCCGATGAATTGCAAAAAGCCGGCCGCGGTGACGTACCAGCCAAATTGCTCCACACCCAGAGACCGGGTCATAATGGCCACCGCCAAAAGACCCAGCAAGACGCTAATGGTTTTGCCGACTATTTGAATTAAAGTATTGTGGGCAATCACGCGTTTTAGAGACATAGTATTCATTTCATTATATCAGATTTTATGTTATAATAAAAGGCGTTATGCCAAAGAATTTAAAACTTCTTTTTTTAATTTTAACCGTGGGTACGGGCTTATTTTTGTCCGCGCCGGCCCGGGCGTTCACCGCTCCCAAAATAAGCAATGCCAATTATAGCGGTAAATTTGTCGCCCAATTATTACCCGACCCCATCGCGCTCACCGTGGGCGAAACCAAAGAGATGGCCGTAAGAATAAAAAATACCGGTAAAACAACCTGGACCAAAAATACGGCCAATTATGTTTCGGCCTATACCGTTGGCCCTAATAATCACAAAAGCCTGTTTGCCACCTCCAGCTGGCTAGGTCCGGATCAGCCGGCCAAAATTCAAAACACCACCAAATCCGGCCAGGTGGCCGAAGTGCGGTTTAAGTTAACCGCGCCCAATGAGCCCGGGGATTATGAGGAGAATTTTTATTTGGCCGCGGAGAAAGCCAGCTGGATTAAAGGCACCCGTTTTTATTTTAAGATAAAAGTTGTTTTACCGCCGCAGACGGCCGACCTCCTGCCCACTTCCACCGACCCACCGGTCGCCTCCTCCACCCGCGAAATGGTGGCGGAACCAAGCATCAGAGTGGGTTTGTATAAAGCCATCGGGCCGGTGCAATTTAAATCAGAGTTTCCCTATCAGGTTTATGCCGGCCGAGTATTAAAGGGGGAATTGCCGGCCGGCGCCACCGCCACCTTTACTTACAAAAAAGGAATAGCTTATTTTAAAGGCGGGGATTTGGAATTTAATTTAAGTCAGGATGCCATTCGCCTGGAGCCGGACAATTTTAACAATTATTTTACTTTGGTTAATTATCAGCGCAAACTGGCTTACCGTGGGAGCCAGAATTTTAATACTTACCGCGGGGCCATGGAATTTAAATATTCGCCCAAAAGTCGAGCGCCGTTTGTGGTAAATGAACTGCCGTTGGACTTGTATTTGCGGGGCATTGCCGAAACTTCCAACGAGTCGGCCATTGAATATGTCAAAGCTATTATTATCGCCGCGCGCTCTTATGCCTACTACCAATTAAAAAACGGCGTGCCGGCTGAAGCGCGGGTTTATGATGTGGTGGCTAATACCGCCGATCAGCTTTATTTGGGTTATAATTCCGAGCTAACTTTGCCGCGGGTGGCTAAGGCGGCGCAAGACACCTACGGCCTAATGGTTACTTATAATAGTAAGCCAGTAGTAACGCCCTATTTTGGACATTCCGCTGGCCAGACACTTACCTGGAAAAAGGTTTGGGGTGGGGCCGACAAACCCTGGCTTAAAAGCGTCTCGGCTTTTTATGATACCGGCGAAAAATTATATGGTCATGGCGTGGGCCTGTCCGCTCAAGATGCTTCCGGCCGGGCCAGTCAAGACGGCTGGACTTACGACCAGCTTTTAAAATATTATTATAGCGGGGTGGAGATAGAAAAAGTTTTTTAGTTATTTACTGTGAAACTTTTTATCTTCGGCCGCGAGGTCCAGAATTCGCTGTCTTAGTTGATGCGGGTTGGGGGCGTTGGGAATGGCAAAACGCGGCACGGTGCCGGCGGTTTGAATGATGATGTTACCGTAATTAAACAGCGAAGGCAAAAAACCCTTGACTTCGGAAGTGGCATCCTGAATTTGGTATAAATCCACCTCGGCGATGGTGCGGGCAAATAAACTGCTCTGTTCAATATCTACCATACGGTCATTGGTGATGATCACCAGGTCCAGATAAAAAGTTACAAAGTAAGAGTAAATAAACAGGGTCACGGACAGATAATAAACGCTGGCGCTAAGCATAAGCAATGGTAGGGCTACGGCGGATTCCAGCAAGGTGGGGAAAATATTAGCAAAAAGAAAATAAAGTCCGGCCGGCATTAGCAGGAGCAATAAAAAAATAAAAAGATAAGGCACAAAAGTTATATAATGCCGGCGAATTTGCAGGTTGATGTGCTCGTAGGGTTTTTGATGGATTAAAGAAGAGAGCGCCATAATATTTTATTAATTCACGGGTAAACGGAAAA
>JBBUBK010000026.1:5642-9033 GCA_038058265.1 Patescibacteria group bacterium | reverse complement strand
GGCAGCCAGGTTAAGCAGGGGTGCTGATTAGGGTCGCTGTTAATAACCTTGGACTCGTCAAATTCCAAACAAAACCCGGCCCGGCCGATAAATTTTTGCTGTTTGGTCTTGCGGGCGCAGGTGCCGGAGGTTCCCGGACCGGATTGACAATCATCATCTATAGAACAAGCCATACCGTCTTTGCCGTTGCCGGGGCCAGCTGCTTCTCCGGCATTAGCGCAAATGCCGGTTAAAAGACTGTACTGTTTTTTATCCGTTTCGTCCGCTTTGGGCGTACCGCCTCTTAATTTAGAATTGGGGTCGTAAAAATTCAAAAACTTGGTGGCAAAATCACCGTAATTAACCTTCTGATAATAGCAATCGCAAGCGCCGGCATCCGCGGCGTTGCTGGTGACGCCGAAGACCTCGTTACATTTATTGGCCCCGGCAAAAGCCTGGGAACCCGCGAGGTCGGGATTATTGGGGAAAGGCGAATCACCTTCCGGATAAGCGCGGCAAGATTGGCGCACCGGGGAATTGGCCCGGTTAAAGTCTTCGGTATTGTTAGAACCGTTGGGGGTTTGCACGCATATTTTATTCTGGCAAATACCTTCCCGGCCGGCCCCGCAGGGCGCGATATCTTCTTCGCAAGAAAAATCTTCCGGCGGAGAATTCTTGGCGCAGTTAACGCCGCCACAGGGAATCCGTTTTACTAAACTCCACTTGGAGCTGGTGGCGATATCGCTTAAATTTATTTGTTCCAATTCCTCGGCTGGATACTGGCCCCAGAGGCTGTAGCCTGAATAATCACGCCCGGCCCAGCTGATGTCGCGCGTCCGGTAAACCGTATCGGATAAAATTTGGCCGGCGTAATCATGCGCGCCGTTCACCCAACTGGCGCATTCGGTGGCGTCGGATTGTTCGGTGGTGGCCGTAAGCCGGTTACAACGGCCCACGCCGTCGCAAACGGTTTTAAAACGCCCTTCATTGCCGCTCCACTCGCGGTGCGAATTTTGGCACTGGAGCCACTCGGAGCAACCGCGGTCGCGCGTCACCTTAACAATTAAGTTGGCGTCATTTCCCCCGGTGCTGACGGGCGCCACTAAGGCGAAATTCTTTTGATTGCTGGCCGAATAAGAAGCAACTGTTTCCCAAATTTTATTGGGCAATTCGGTGTTATCCAAAAGAATACAGCCATAGCGCTGGCTTACCTGGCCGTTGCAATTGGCTTGCGCGGCTTTAAGTTTGTCATTGTCTATAAAATAATGACGTTTATTGTTATCATTATGGTCCACATATTCGGTACAGCCGCTCTGCTCGGACGGACACTCGCCCACAAAATTATCATAAGAGGTGGTGACGCCGTAAGACCACAGGCCGTAATTAATATCATTAAAACGATAATCAGGGTAGCATGGCCAATCGCCTTTTTTCTCGCATTTTGCCGGCGCGGTACAATTCTGGTCGCTTTGACAATCGGCGCCGGCGGCCACACCGCCGCACTTACCCACGCCCTTCCAAAACCAACCGTTGCTTTTAACGCCGGCCACATCCACGCCGTCGCGATAGGCGCACACTTTTTGTCCCATCAAAACCGGATCTTTAAAATACATGGCGCCATTGCGATAATTAAAGGCCTGGCAACCTTCGGCTTCTTTGGTACAAATAGTTCTTTCGTAAAGCGCCGGGTCGTTTTTAATGGTGGTGGTAACGTAAACCGGGCCGGAGGGAGTGAGTTGTTTTTGTCCGGCAAGGGTACAGCCCAAATCCGCGGCATGACAGGTCGCCTCTTTATTGGCCACCAGATAAATGGGCGTGGTGCTGGGGGTGTCGGCCGGGATATAAACCGAGGAGGTGTTAAGTCTGCCGCCCGCCGCGACCACTTGAGCCTTGTCAGCGCCGAAAATATTAAGGTAACAGCCCTTTTCTCCTAATGGTATCTTACAGGTGTACTCGGTGCCAACGATGGTCCGCTTGACGGTGGCTCCGCCCGCGCCCGCGAACCACACATTATACATTTTGATACCGGCCTCGTCCGGGGTGTTGTAAGTATCCAAAAGCGCCGTACAGCCAATGGCATTTTCGCGGCACAAATAGCTAAAGCCGGTAAGATAAAAAGACTTATTAGCCGGATCTTTATATTCGGCGCAACCTAACGCCTCGCCAGGCAGATTATCATCTAAGTTACTATCGCAAATCGGATCAACCGTTAGAGTCTTCTTGACCAAATAAAGATAATTGGACACTTCCACTAATTGGAGGTTATCCACAAAGACATTCACATTGGCGGCCACGCCGGTTAAGTCAAAAGACAGTTTGGTGCTGGTGTTGACCCCGCCCAAAGTTATCGGCCCTAAATGATACAACCGCCAGTTATCGCTAAGAGCGACAACGCCAAAACTGACGGCCGCGCCATTGTTTAGATTAACGGTTAAATTTTCCGCGTCGCCCTTGGCCCAGAAAGTCAAATCATAACTCGCGTCCGGGAAAAGCCATAAATTCTCTTTACGGAAAGCGTCCACGCCCACCGACCCGTTGTAACCGAGCGAATGGCCGTTCTGTTGGGTGGACTCGCCGGAGAGATAAACGTTCGCGCCGGAAGTCCAGTCAGTCAGCGCGCTGACTTCAAAATTTTCCTCTAAAACATTGCGAATATTGTTGCCGGCGTTGCCCTTATAAGCGCGGCAACTCTCCACCGCGGCGGAGCAGGTCTGGCTGACGCCGGCCGTGGTTTGGACACCGCCCGGCAGTCCGCTATAAAAACAGTAGCCATCTTTATATTCGCCGTTTTGGAAACAAAGCGAACAACTGTTGGCGGTATTATCCCAAAGACCTTTTTTGGCTAAACAATCTGTGGAATTAGATAGACCCGGCGCCGACTCCATCTCCGTGTTATTTAACCGATAGGGCGTACACTCCCCCGAAACAGCAATGGTTTTGGCCAGTAGTTTATAATAAACCGTTCCCGCGTCATCATTAAATTGACGGCAATCCGGGGTGGAGGTGCCAGCCTTGTAGGCCTCTTTATTACAAAAATAGTCATAATCAGCTAAATCATTGGCCGCGCGATACCAATATTTGGGGCTGCCGTCGGCCTCATCTTTTTGCAAATTAAAAACTTTAAGCTGATAACCGCCTTGGGCCTTGCCCTCATAAGTATAAAAAGTTTTTTGTTTGGCCGGATCCGGCGTAATACAAGGCCGCAGATAAGAAAAGTGTTCCACTTTTTCCACCCCGCCGGCCGTGGCGCTTAAATTGGTAAAACTGCTGCAGCCTTCTTGGGTCGCGCCACAAGCCGAACCGCTCGATGGAATAATATAATCAACATCTTTACCATTACTGTAATTAGACGGCATCTCGCGGTAAGCCGCGTAACCCACGCATTTACCGTCGCACTGGTCATTCCAGGCCA
>JBBUBK010000026.1:1840-5542 GCA_038058265.1 Patescibacteria group bacterium | reverse complement strand
ATAATAAGGGGCTTTGCGCAAATATAGCGTGGTCTCGGTGCTGGAAGCCACTATAAACGCCGAGCATCCGGCCGAACCGGCCGAACAACTTTGCGATAATTTGTTGTTAAAATAAATATAAGGATTAACAAAATTTGTTTTAATATTATACGGCGCGGCCCATTTGCCGGTTGCGTCTTCCTCTAAACTATAGGCGCGGCAACCCGCGTTATCGGCGTTGCAATAGCCGGTATCCAAGGTGCGGTAAAGATAAGCCACGCCCACGCCTTTAGAGTCGGTAAAAGCCCGGCAAGTGCGGTTTTGCTCGTCGCATTTGTCCAAATTAAAACGCCATTCATTTTGCTCGCGCGCGCAATAGCCATAGGCATAACAGGTGCCGTCTTTGTTATAACCCACGCAAGTTTTTAAATCCACGCAGGACTGCTGGCGAGTTGGCATATCCTGACCCAAGGGCAGGGAATTGTAAGCCAAATTATCACAACGGGCCGGCGGGGCCTTAAGCACCCAGTTGGGGTCAATTAGATGGCAGAAAGGATGGCCTGACGGGTCGTCAATCACGATCGGCTTGCCCTTGGCATCCAGACGTTGGACTCCGGCGCCATCCACGGCATATTTACAATCGTCAAAACCGTCCATCACTTCCTTTAATGTCCATGGTTTATCCGGATTGCTATTTTTGGCGGCGATTTCAAAGCCCAAAGATAAGACGCGCGCGCCGCGCAAAATTTTCATGTTGCGATAACAATAAGCGCGGGTGTAACAATTCGGGTCGGAGTTGTCTTCCACCCTTGCCGGCGGCAGAAACTTCCATTCGGCTTGCAAAAGCCCCTCGTCCAAGGCCTGCTTAACCGTAATCGGCGCGCCCATGGCGCCGCGATTAGCCGCGCTAATTAGACCGTCATCAGCCGCGCAATTTTCCAGTCCCGGATTATCCGGACAGTTGGCAAAATTAGCCAAAACATTATATTTATCAATCGGCGAAATTTTACTCACCAACATTCCGCTAAAAATTTGTTCCGCCCGACGGCGGCCGCCTAAGCTGCCCATACCCGGCCCATAATAATCTTCGGCCATGGGAATTTCTTCTTGATCTTTACAGCTCTCGTCGCCAAATCCGGCTTCGGCGGCCGATCCGCCGATACAAGCGCCAAAAGGCAACATGCCTTTAGTAAAAAAGTTTTCCACCATCCCGCCCAGTAAAGTATTCAAAAAAACCGAAACCGTGGAGGGAATGAGCTGTTCCATACCGGACGTAAAAGCCAGATTTAAAACTTCTTTTTGATCTTCCTTGGTTTCCGCAAACTCCATGTTTTGCTTATAAGTCTCTTCCATCGCAAAAGCCGGCGTCCTGATGTTTCCGGAAATCATATCAGAGAGTCCTTTAGTGCCCCGGCCTTCCTCACGCTGTTTTTCGGCTACCCATTTTTGCGTGGCCACCCGGTCGTCAATTTTCTGTTGAGCGTCTACAAAAAGGCCAAAATCCGTGTCCGCTGGTTTAAGCGAGGCATTAAAACGCGCGGCCAACTGATCGCGACCGCCATACATGCTTTTGGCGGTTTCCGGGCTCCAGCCCTTACTAAATTTTTCCCAATTACAAGCTGGTTCAGACGGCCCATATACTTTGCGCAAACCCAGGCGTAAAAGCAACTCCAACCGTACATCGGGAATTTTACAAAGATCAAGCCCAAAGGGCTTGCCCATCTCATCAATAATAGTGCCAAAGGCGCCACTCCCCACGCTTTTCATATAATCACCAAAGCTTTGAGTGTGAGCAAAGGGCGTTTCGCCCTTACCGCCTGAAGCCAGCCACACGGCCGAATCATAAGCTAATTTTTTGGTGACATATTGCATGGTATTCATCGCCGCGCTATAAACACCAATTCTTAAACCCATCTTAATTTTTTCCCAGGCGCCCATTTTTGCGAGAGGTATGTCCGTTACCACCACTACCGCTCCCGCCTGCGCCAAAGTCGGTTCAGCTGAAAACAAAATACCCGCCACATTGAATAATAAAAAGAAGACGAGGATTAAACTGAGACTGAATTTTTTGAAACGATAAGCCATATATATTAGGATTGCACATCACTTAGTTGTCGTCGCCAAACTATTCAACTTCTTAATACTGGCGTAATCAATCCCCTGCCCGGCCGAGGCCGCTGGCAAAGTGCTGGTGGTCATAATCTGCTCCACCATTTTCATGAGTTCCTTGTCGGAAATTTTGTTCAAAATATCGGCCTCCACGCCGGCGCCCAGAAGCATCTGGCGCACCTGGGCCGGATCCCGCAGCAAGGCGACTAGATCCAAATTGGCCGGCGGAATGGGAGCGGTTAAATTACCCAAAGCCGCGGGAGTGGAAGTGGCGGGAGTAAAAACGGGATTCATAGCCAAACCAGCGCAGTTGCCTTTTTTTTCATCGCAAAGCGGGCTGGTTCCCTGCTCAATTTCTTTATTATCCGGGAGGCCATCAGAGTCGGTATCAGCTAAATAGGGGCTGGTGCCGTAGACATAAAGCTCGTCAAAATCGGTTAAACTGTCATGGTCGGTGTCCCGGTAATGCAAAGCGCGATTGGTATCTACGGAATCAGCAATGTCCGGCGGAACGGTATTTTTAAGAGCAAAGGGTTGGTAGAGATTATTGCGAAGTTGAATCAGGCCCAAACCGACCGTCAGTAACGCGAAAATAAGCAGTAAAACAAAACCTATTTTCTGCTCTCTATCGAGGCCGACTTTAATTTGCTCTTCAGGCATAATTTTTGTTAAATGCCCTGGCTAATACTACCTTTAGTATAATACATTTTAAGAAAAAAAGTAAGTGTGGATAACCTCCACCAGCTGTCGCCACTGTTCTACCGACAATTCCTGCGCTCTAACCTTCTCATTTAGACCTATTTTACTAAAAATATCCCTTAATTTTGCTTTGTTTTTGCCGCACAGAGGCGCTAAATTTTTAATCAGCATTTTTCTCCGGCTGCTAAACCCGGCTTTGACGATTTTAAAGAAAAATTCACTTGTCATCGCGAGCCCCGAAGGGGCGTGGCGATCTCTTGGGATTGCTTCGTCGTCCGCCAACTGGCGGACTCCTCGCAATGACAATTTAATTATCGCCGAATCCACTCTGGGTTCGGGCCAAAAATTAGACCTTGGGACAACGGCTATCATTTCCGGCCGGGCGTAATATTGCACGGCTACGGAGAGCAAGGACATGTCACCCGGACGGGCGCAGATTCTTTCGGCCACTTCTTTTTGCGCCATCAAAACCATTAGCTCCGGCGGATTGGCGTTTTCTAAAAACAAACGGATAACGGCCGAGGTGATTTGATAAGGCAGGTTGGCGACCACCTTTCCGCCAAAGGCGGATCCGCCTCGGGCGGAATAACTTTCAACTTGTTTTAATATGTTCCCCCAAACAATTTGAATATTTTTATGCTGTTTTATTTTTTCTTCCCAATACGGCGCTAACTTTTTCTCAATTTCAAAAGCAACAACTTTTTTAACTTTTTCCGCGAGAGCCAAGGTTAAAACTCCAAAACCCGGACCGACTTCCACCACCGTCTCCTCGGCTTTAAGCCCGGCCACTGTCAAAATTTTTTCAATAACTTCCGGTTCAATTAAAAAATTTTGGCCGTACCGTCTTGAAGGCGTAAGTTTATATTTTAAACAAAGGTGTTTCAGATAGTCGGGGTTGTAGAGTTTGGACATAAA
>JBBUBK010000026.1:0-1740 GCA_038058265.1 Patescibacteria group bacterium | reverse complement strand
TATCGATTCGCCGCGTTCCACAAAATCCAACCGTCGGCGCCGGCCTTGTCCGTCGCGTCAATTTGCGCCCGAATTTTGTCCCCATCATAAACCGCGCCTAAATTAAAATCCTGAAGCCAGGCGCGAATTTTTGCTCTCTGCCCCCGCGCTCTCTTTACCCCATGGGAAATAGCGTTGTAAACCACCTCATAAGGATGGTCGGCCGGATTGGTATAGCCCAAATAACCGGCCGGGTAGTGCGAAGGATAAACCATGGGGTAGACATAATCAAAATATTTTACCGCATCAGCCAGACGCTGACCAATAAACATATCGTCGGCTCCGCTCTTCTCGGTGGTAAAGCCAAACAGATCGGCGGAAATGTAGACCGGCAAATCGGCCATAGTTTTGGAAATATACTTAAAAAAATCCGTAATCACCTCATGGCGCTTCTGCTCGGCATTGGTATAAACGATGTCCTCCAGACGGCCGTCGGAGGGAAAACGAACATAATCAAAATTAATCTCATCAAAGCCAAAGCCCGCCGCTTCTTTAGCTACGCTCCCCGCGTAATGCCAAACCTCCGGCCGAGTCGGATCCACCCAGGCCAGTCCTTTTTTATCCCGCCACAAACCGCCGGCCTGGGATTTAATGGCCCATTCCGGCTTTTTCTCGGCTAAAAGCGGGTCCTGAAAGACACTAATACGGGCAATGGTATAAATTCTGTGACTTTTTAATTGTTCCAGCAATTTGGGAACATTTTTAATCCGCACATCCTCCAACCCCAGCTTATTAACAAAAGGCAGGGCGGAATCGTACAAAATATAACCGCTGTAGTCTTTTAAATCTATCACCACGCTGTTGAGTTCGGTTTTATCCAAAAGCGAAATTATTTCATTAATCTTGTCCTGGTTACCGGCCGAATAAGCGGTAAGATAAAGCCCTTTAACTTTAATCGGCGGCACTTGAGGCAAGGACCAGAGCCCGCCCACGGAAAAGCTGGTAAATTCTCCCAACGTCCGCTGGTTGTCCAAATAGGCGCGGGTGGAGAGGTCTTGAGAGTAAATTAAAATAGCGGAAAGTAATACTACCGTTGCTAAGATAAACCAGTAGAGATGTTTTTTCAAGAAAGACATAATCCGAAAGATAAAAGATACAAGATAGGAGATAGAATATAAATTATTTTATATCTCTTATCTCATATCTTTACTTTTATTTCTCCTTCTCTTAAAATTTTTAAATCATTACCCAAGACGCTTACCACGGTGGTGGGCTTGTTTCTTTTTAATTCTCCCCCATCCACCAAAATATCCGGGGAGTTGGGCCGGTCGGAAAATATGGTTTTAATTTCTTCCGCGCCGTAAATTTCTCCATCGCCGGCCAGGTTGGCCGAGGTGGCCACCAGCGGCTGGCCCAGTCTTTTGGAAATTTCTTTTAAAAAGGGGTCGGCGGTTATACGCACCGCTATTGTTTTTTGTTCCGACACCACGCCAATAACCAAATTTTTGCCAAACCAGTTTCGGTGGCGGTAATCCCCCACCACCGTTAAAGGACCGGGCCAATATTTTTTAGCGAGTTTCTGAAGCGTCTCATTCCATACTAAATATTTTTTAGCCATTTTTATATTGGGCGCTACCACCAGCAATAATTTATTCCACTCTCGCTCTTTAATTTTAAAAACTTTTTCCACCGCGTCGCGGTTGGTGGCGTCACAGCCCAGTCCATAAGAAGTTTCGGTGGGGAAAACAACCGTCTGGCCGG
>JBBUBK010000025.1:0-6069 GCA_038058265.1 Patescibacteria group bacterium | reverse complement strand
CCTTATGGAGGAGGGGATTAAGGGGTGGTGTAAAATGAAAAATATGAAAATAAAACTAATCAAACTTCAGCCAAAACATTTTCCGTTATTTTTTAAATGGTGGAATAATAAGGAATTGCGCCGGTTGACTTCCGGAGTTTTTAAAAAAATTACTCGGAAGGAAATAAACGAAATTTTAAATCAACACCTGTTGAATAAAAAGGGGTTTGACTTTATTATCACCGCCAATAAAAAACTCATCGGCCATATTTTGGTTCAAAAAAAGAAGGGCAAGAAAAATTGGGAGGTGTATATCGCCCTTGGCGAGAAGAAGTATTGGGATAAAGGCATCGGCACCGCCGCCTTAAAGCAGGCTTGCCGATGGTTTTTTAATAAATTTTCTAAGGAGAAATGCCTTGATTTGGGAGTTTTAACGAATAACTATCGGGCGATACGTTCTTATGAAAAAGTTGGTTTTAAAAAAGTCAGGATTATTCACAGTCGGAAGCATTTTGATACTGTTTTAATGCGTAAGGGTAGAACTATGAGATGAGCCGTTCGTTTTCCCCTCCTGGAGTTTACCCCGTCGGATGACGGGGGAGGAGGGGGTAGAGGGTGGTGTAAAGTATAAAAATTAAAACGATTTATCAACAGCCCCCCTCTTGACAAGAACTAATTTATTTGGTACATTATATTTGGTTATCAATCAACGACCACATTCGCCTAAAGGCGAACTTAAACTCCCCGCAAGGGGTGTTTTTGTTTTGTGTTTGTGCTATAATATCGCCGGCGGCGGCAATGGAGGGTAAATTCCGCCGGTTGCGGGACGTTGATTGATAACCAACCGGTTCACCTCGCGGTGAATGTGGTTCGACTCCACTGCTCTCCGCCGCTAAAAATCCCGACGTTGTCGTCGGGATTTTTAGTTTGTCTGTTCTTTTACGCCTGACCCAACAAGTCCCGCAATCTTTTTATCCTCTCTTCTATGGGCGGGTGAGTGGAAAAAAGATTGGCGAATTTTTTGCCACTGCCAAAGGGACTCGCGATAAATAAATGAGCCGTGGCTTTGGAGGCCGTGCGCAGGGGTTGGTTTTCCATGGCAATTTTTTCCAGCGCCGAGGCGAGGCCCTCGGGGTAGCGGGTTAACAGCGAACCGGAAGCATCGGCCAGATATTCACGCCTACGGGAAATGGCCAGTTTAATAAGTTCGGCAATTAAAGGCGAAAGAATGGCTAAAATTATGCCGACGATAAGCAATATCAAACCCAATTGGCCACCGCCTTCGCGATCATTGCTGCGGCGTCCGCCAAATATTCTGGTACGCATGAAAATGTCCGACATAATAGCAATCGCGCCCACCATCACCGCCACCAAGGTCATAAAGCGGATGTCGTAATTTTGCACATGGGATAATTCGTGGGCGATGACGCCTTCCAGTTCTTCGTTGGTTAATTTGTCTATGGCGCCGCGGGTAATGGCGATGGAAGATAATTCCGGTTTGCGGCCGGTGGCGAAAGCATTAATGGAAGCATCTTCTATTAAATATATTTTAGGCGCCGGCAGGCCGGCGGTAATGCAAAGATTTTCTACCAAGTGATAAACATATTTATTAGCGTCATGTTCCATCAATTTGGCCCCACTGGTGGCGAGGGCTATTTTATCTCCGGCAAAATAGGAAACCGAAGTCATGCCTAAAGAAAAAAGCACGGCCAAAACTACCCCGCCATAGGATCCTTGACCGTAAATCTGGTCAAAAATATAGCCCAGTGCGATTATGAGGACAATAAAAACAGTTATAAGCAGCACCGAGTTGCGCTTGTTGGAAGCTATTTGAGAATACATATAGTATTGTCATTCCGAACCCCTAAGGGGTGAGGAATCTCTGGCTCAACTGTCATGTTGAGCGGAGCGAAACATCTCTGTTCAAATTGGCCAGTGGACAGGGATTCTTCGCTACGCTCAGAATGACAAACAACGGCCAGAGATTCCTCCTTCGTCGTCGGAATGACAGGTATTTGGTGACTAGAAACTTACTTTCACATTTTGTCTTTCAGCTTCGTCAGTCTTAAAGAATTCGTAGGCCTTAAAGCTTAACATCCCCGCAATCATATTGGTCGGGAAGACCTGAACTTTAATATTGAAGTCGCGAGTCTGGCCGTTGTAGAACCTACGGGAGGCCTGAATTTTATTTTCCGTGTCCGAAATTTCATCCTGCAACTGTAAAAAGTTTTGGCTGGCTTTTAAGTCCGGATAATTTTCCGAAACAGCGAATAAAGTTTTTAAGGTGCCGGAAAGCGTGTTTTCCGCTCGTTCTTTTTCCTCAAGAGTGGCATTTTTATTGTCATGCATGGCCATGGCCGCGGTGCGCGCCTCGGTTAATTTTACCAAGGTACCCTGTTCATGGATCATATATCCCTTTACCGTTTCCACCAAATTGGGAATAAGGTCGTAACGGCGCTTAAGCTGGACGTCTATGTCGCTAAAGGCCTCGTCTACGCGGTTTTTACCTCTAATCAAGCCGTTAAAAACGGCCACCAGCCAGATAATGGCTATTGCTAGAACCGCCAGAATGATGTAAAGTATCCCCATCATATTTTACGATTAATGAATAAATTTTAAAGCCAAAAACTTGGCTTTTGAGTTTATCTATTATATAATAAATTAATAAATTTATCAAATTTCTGTGTCTACTATCATTATCTTCATTGCCATTTTGGCTGTTCTAGTTTTATCCCATGAGTTTGGCCATTTTATTGTGGCCCGCCGGTGTGGCATTAAAGTGGAGGAATTTGGCTTTGGTTTTCCTCCGCGTCTTTTTGGCGTTCAAGTTAAAAACAAAAAATGGAGATTTGTTTGGGGCAACAGGGAGTTAACACCGGAAGACAGCGCTTACGGCACGGTTTATTCTTTAAACTGGCTACCCCTCGGCGGATTTGTAAAAATAAAAGGCGAGGATGGCATAAGCAACGACCCGGACAGTTTTTCGTCCAAGCCCATTTGGCGCCGGGCGTTGGTTATAGCCGCCGGGGTGTTTATGAATGTGGTTTTGGCCGCGGCTTTGCTTTCTATGGGCTACATGGTGGGCCTGCCGCAAATGACCGATGAGTTGCCGGACAATACTACGGTTCAGGATCGACGCGTGGAAATAATTCAGGTTTTGCCGGGCAAGCCGGCCGAGGTAGCGGGCGTTAAAGATGGTGACATAATTTATAAAGTCGGCCCCATCGCCCAGCCTCGTTTAAAACAGATGCAGGATTTTGTTAATACCCACAAGCAGGAAGAAATAACTTTTGTTTTTAAAAGAGGCGATCAGCTTTTGGAGAAAAAAATTACGCCCACGATTTATGCTGATTCCGGCAAGGGCGGTATTGGCGTGGCTATCGCCGAAGTGGGGGTGGTAAAGTATCCTTGGTACAAAGCTATCTACCAGGGCATCATCGCTACCGGTCTTTATCTCAAAGAAATAGTTTTAGCTTTCTACTTTTTAATTAAGGGCTGGCTGGGCGGGGCGGCCATGGGCGAGGCGGTTTCCGGGCCGGTGGGCATCGCGGTGATGACTGGCAAAGTGGCTCGCCTTGGGTTTATTTATCTGCTGCAGTTTACGGCCGTGCTTTCGCTTAATTTGGCCATCCTTAACATCCTGCCTATTCCGGCTTTGGATGGCGGCCGTTTGCTCTTTTTGGCCATCAGTAAAGTTTTACGCCGGCCGGTCACACCAAAATACGAACAAATCGCTCATGCTATTGGTTTTATGTTGTTAATGCTCTTAGTGCTGGTCGTAACCATTAAAGACATCAGCGCTTTTAGGGGATTGTTTATTACTTTCTTCCATAAGATATTTTAGTATGGAATTACAGCTTAAAAATTTAAAAAATGAAGCCCTCCTCGCCATTAAGGCGATTAAAGACAAGCTCCAGCTGGAAGAATTGGAGAATAAATATTTGGGCCGCAAAAGCGGGGAGTTAACCGAATTGATGAAAGGCTTAAAGGATTTAAGCGACACGGCCAAAAAAACCGTGGGACCACTTGCCAATGAAGTTAAACTGGCCGTGGAACAGGCGCTCTCTCAAAAACGAAATGAACTTTCGCAGGCGGACTGGTCGGCTTCTTTGCAAAAAGAAAAAATAGACTTAACCCAGCCGGCTTTGCCAGCTAAAGAACGCGGCCACTTTCATCCGGTAACTTTGATTCAGAAAAAATTGGAAGATTTTTTTACCTCGCTGGGCTTTATGATTTTGGACGGCCCGGAACTGGAAAGCGATTACTATAATTTTACGGCCGTCAATATTCCCGAGAATCATCCGGCCCGCGACATGCAGGACACTTTTTATATTTCCGCCAAAGGCGGATCCGCCTCTGGCGGAAAAGTACGAGAAAAGTGGGTAATGCGCACGCACACTTCTTCGGTGCAGGTGCGGGCCATGCAAAAATACGGCGCGCCTTTGCGCATGATTGTGCCGGGTAAATGTTTCCGCAACGAATCCACGGATGTGCGCCACGAACATACTTTTTATCAGCTGGAAGGCGTGGTTATAGATGAACATATAAATTTTTCTCATCTTAAAGGAGTTTTGGAAGCCACGGCCAGACATTTATACGGCGCCAAAACCGAAGTGCGGCTTCGTCCTAAGTTTTATCCTTTTGTGGAGCCCGGCGTTAACGGCGAAGTAACCTGTTTTCTCTGCAACGGCAAGGGTTGCCGGCTTTGTAAAAACACCGGCTGGCTGGAAATTTTTGGCGCCGGTATGATACACCCCAATGTTTTAAAAGAGGGGAATATTGACCCTAAAAAATATCAGGGTTTTGCTTTTGGCTTAGGCTTAACCCGTTTGGTGATGCTTAAATACGGCATAGAAGATATCCGTTTGCTGGAAAGCGGCAACCTTAAATTTTTGAAACAGTTTTAATATGCTTGTATCTTTTAATTGGCTTAAACAATTTGTAAACCTGCCTGATTCCGTTACTCCCCAAGAAGTGGCCGAACATTTAAATTTAAGCACGGTGGAGGTGGAGGGCGTGAAAGCTTTGGGGCTGGACGACGCGGTTTTAGAGATTGATAACAAATCTTTGTCCAACCGTCCGGATTTGTGGGGCCACTATGGCCTGGCCAGGGAAGTGGCGGCCCTGTGGCGTAAAAAATTAGTAGATTATAAAACGGAAAAAATAAAAGCCGGTCGGAATGTTAAATTAAAAGTGGAAATAAAAGAGCCGCTGGCTTGCCCGCGTTATTTGGCCGTGGCCGTCTCTGGCGTTAAGGTGGGCGCTTCGCCTAACTGGCTGGCGCAAAAATTGCAGGCCGTGGGTTTGCGTTCCGTTAATAATATTGTGGATATTACCAATTATGTAATGCTGGAACTGGGCCAGCCCATGCACGCCTTCGACGCTGATTGCGTCGCAAATCCCAAATCCCAATCCCGAGTACTCGGGACAAATCTCAAAATAATTGTCCGACGAGCCGAAAAGGAAGAGGAGTTTGTGACTCTGGATAATCAAAAATTAAAATTATCCGAGGATGACCTGGTGATTGCGAACGAGGAAAAACCACTGGCGCTGGCCGGTGTTATGGGGGGCTTAGAGAGCGGAGTAACCGGCGCCACCCAAACTATAATTTTTGAATCGGCCAATTTTGAACCTGCCGGCATCCGCCGCACTTCCATTAAGTACGGTTTGCGCACCGATTCATCCATGCGTTTTGAAAAAAGCCTGGACCCGCAACAATGTTGGTGGGCTCTGCAAAAAGCCGTGGCGTTGACGTTGGAACTTGTTCCTAGCGCTAAAGTGGCCAGTGATGTGGCGGACAAGGGTGATTGGTCTGGCCGGCAAATAGCGCTGGACATCCCTGTTAATTTTTTTGAACATAAAATAGGTTTCAATATTCCGCTTAAAGAAGTAAAAGAAATTTTAACTAATTTAGGTTTTGAATTAAAAGACAAAAAGAATATTTTAGCGGTTAAAGTTCCCAGCTGGCGCGCCACCAAAGACGTGATATTGGCCGAAGATGTGGTGGAAGAAGTTTTGCGGATTTACGGCTTTAACCGAGTGGCCGGCAGTTTGCCGTCTTTGCCGATTGTTCCGCCGGAAGCCAATAAA
>JBBUBK010000024.1:2902-15754 GCA_038058265.1 Patescibacteria group bacterium | reverse complement strand
TTATTTTTCCGGCTTAAGTGTAGGGAATAAAATTACTTCTTTTAAGTTTTGCGAATTGGTAAAAAGTTTTACCAATCGGTCAATACCCATGCCTAAGCCTGCCGTGGGCGGTAGGCCGTGCTTAAGAGCGGTAACATAATCCTCGTCATAAGGCATGCTTTCTACATCACCGGCGAGTCCCAAACGTTCTTGCTCTTTAAATCTATCTTCCTGATCCAACGGGTCGTTAAGCTCGGAGAAGCCATTGCACAGCTCATTGCCTCCGGCGCAGACCAACTGCATTCTTTCCACATAACGCGGGTCTTCGGCCTTCTTTTTGGCCAGGGGCGATAATTCTACCGGATGATCAATCATAAAAACCGGATTTTTAATCTGCGGACGGACATGGGCTTTATAAATTTCGTCAATAAGCTTGCCTCGGCCGGTATTTTTATCCACACCTTCAATTTTTAGTTCTTTGGCCTTGGCAAGCATCTCTTTTTGGCTGGGATAATCTTCTAAGTCAAATTTTAAGTACTGTTTAATAAGTTCGCGCATGGTTAAACGGGGGTATGGCGCTTTAAAATTTACTTCATCCTCCCCTACTTTAAGCTTAAGCGGCAAGCCCACGGCTTTAAGCAAGTGCGGTAAAAGTTCTTCCATCAAATCCATAAGGTCACAATAATCGGCGTAGGCCCAATAAAATTCTATCTGGGAAAATTCCGGATTGTGGTTATGGTCCATGCCCTCATTGCGGAAACATTTGGCAACCTCATACACCTTTTCAAACCCGCCCACGACCAGGCGTTTTAAATAAAGTTCCGGCGCGATGCGCAGATAAAGTGGGATGTTAAGCGCGTGATGGTGCGTGATAAAAGGGCGGGCGTTAGCGCCGCCGTAGAGCGTCTGAAGCATCGGGGTTTCCACTTCAAAAAATCCGCGCGCGTCAAAAAAATTACGCAATTCCTTAACCAGCAAGCTGCGCAGTTTGGCAATTTGCATGGATTCATCATTGGCGATTAAATCCAGATATCTTTGGCGATAGCGCATCTCCACATCCGCCAAACCATGAAATTTTTCGGGCAAGGGCAACAGCGCTTTAGAAAGCAGTTGATATTTTTTGACTAAAACCGAGGTTTCGCCTTTGTGGGTGGTAAACATCTCGCCTTCAACCCAGACAAAATCTCCCAAATCATAATTCTTAACAAAAAATTTATAAGCTTCTTTGCCCAGTTCTTTTTCGGAAAAAGCCACCTGAAGTTTATCGCTAAAATCTTTAAAATGGGAAAAACAAAGTTTGCCCATTTCGCGTTTGGAGACCAGCCGGCCGGCCACTTTAACTTTAGTCCCTTCGAGACTTTGCCGGGCCTGAAGCAAGGGTACTCGCTCCACGCTTCTTGCCGGATACGCTTCCACTCCGGCAGATTTTATATCTTCCAGTCTTTTTAGCCGTACGGCTTCTTCGTTAATTTGTTCGGTCATAATTACATGGTTAATTACTGTTAAATTATACCAAACTACGTCCTTTTCGTCAAAACTAAAAGGGCGCGGTTTGCGCCCCTGTATTTGTGTTTTATTTATACCCTTACTTAATTTCTATAATCTCGTAAACCTGCTTGCCGGCCGGGGTGGCTACTTCCACCTTATCTTTAATCTTGCGGCCTAAAAAGGCCTCGCCCAATGGCGACTCATTGGAAATCTTGCCTTTGGCCGGATCCACTTCCTGCGGGCCCACAATGACGTATTCTTTTTGTTGGTCGTTAACTCTGACTAACACCGTATTTCCTATTTCCACCACGGCTTTTTCTCCGGTTGACTTAAAAATTTGAGCGTTGCTGATGATGTATTCTAATTCAACCAGCCGACCCTGCGCCCAGGACATATCCTCGCGGGCCTGGTGGTATTCGGCGTTTTCCGATAAATCACCCTGCTGGCGGGCTTCATCAATGCGTTTGGCAACCTCTAAAAGTTTAACGCTTTTTAATTCGTCATATTCTTTTTTAAACGCGGCTAAACTCTCGGCGGTAAGGTATTGCACTTTGTCGATCATAAAAAAATTTAATATATTTAGAGATTATACCAACCTTCGGCTGGGGCGTCAAATACCCCAACAGCCCCAAATTGTGGATAAATCCGACCAAATCCCGGTGTGCATAAGTCCATTGACAGTTAAGCCAAATTCTGCTATATTTACTTGTTCTTTACGAAAACAATTAATCAACGACGAGGTGCGTTGTGATACTGAAATTCAACCAGGCCAGAGTAAGCGAACATTTCATGTCACTCGTAAACAACAACCCATTCTTAAAGGAGGCGCGCGCGAGGGCGGAAGAGAAACATGGTTATTGTGCCGTAGGCGCAGCCTTGGCACTCATTGCCTACATCTACGATTCGCGATTCGGAGCGGTCGGGATGCGTTGGGCGGACTTCGTCTGGGGCAACCTGAATGAGATGAGGAATATGTTCGAAAACTACGCAGGGGAAGAAGATGTGAACGCCGACGAATGCCATTTCCTCGCGGAAGTGATCGATGTCTACACCGGCATTCCCCCGGAGAGTTCGAGCGCCTTTGATGAACTAGGAAAGAGCTTCTTTCCCAGGAAGGAGTAAAAAAACGCGTAAGCGTAAAGGCCCGCCCCAGTTGGGGGCGGGCCTATTCTTTTTATTAATATTCTAAGCGGATTTTACTAGATCCTCTAGTCTGCCCTCATCGTACTTGTTTAGTATCGGCTCTAATTTTTTTCTAATCTGTTCGGCTCTAACTTCGTTCATCCTAAGAGTTGACAGCGTCTCTTGGCCCAAAACTTTAAAAATTTTGGTCTTTAATTTATCAATAACTTTCGCATCGGTTATTTTAAGTTTGGCCATGGCTTTGTCAAAATTTTCGTTAAAATACTTATTCTTATCAACGTCCCTAAGCGCGTCTTCCACCAAAACCTTCTGTATTCTATTAACCTTTTCTTTGGACATCTTATGGAGTAAACCTTCTGTATAGGTATCCTCAAGATATCCTTTATCGTCTGGGAGCGCTTCCGCAGCCTCTTCGGCGGCTACTCGTCTACCTTCATAAATTTCCGCTTTTGTCACCTTTTGAGTCGACCTGTATTCTTTGAACATTTTTGACAAAACCGCGCCAACCTCTTGAGCGATAACATGCTGATTAATATTGGCGGAATTTTCCACCAATTTGGCAGCGATATTTTCCGTCACCTCGCCTTTTTCTACTCCTTTTTTCCATAAAGTTTGTTTTTCTTTTTCGCTCAAACCGGCCAATTCCGGTAACGCTTCAAATTGTTTTATTACTTCATTTTCAACTTTACCCTGAATGTCCCGAATAAGCTTAATGTTATTTTTAAGCTCGCTGCGGGGCACAGCGCCGGCGCCTTCTATGTACACATTATAAGAAGCGGGACTGACAAATTCTTTGGCTTTCTCCGTAAAAGATTTTTTTTCAACCACCGGCGCGCTGATTTGCTTTTCGGCTTTTTTAAGCATCTCAGCTTCCATCTGCTCACCGGCCTGTTCTTTGGCTGTCTCTTCTCCAGTTAAAATTTTCCGGCCAAAAATTTTATTTAATAACTTGCCGAAGCCGGATGGTTTATTTTGTTCTTCATAAACATCGGCTTCAACCAAAGCCCCAGTATTTTCTGCCTCTCTGGCCATAGCCACCTCTTGAGTTTTTCTGGTGGGACTAAATTGAGCCGCTTCCGCGCGCGCTTCAGCGCGTTGGCCCTTGACCGCCGCGCCCTTCATGCCGGCCCAGGTTTTAGCCTCTACTTCCATCTGTTTGGTGCCAAAACGCTTATCCAAGAGTTGTTGGGCCAATTGGTCTTTCGCGGTTGCCTCCTCGGCTACGGTTTGGACGCCGAAAAGTTTACGGAAGAATTTGCCGACTTTGGACTTTGGTTTATTCTGTTCCTCATAAACATCGGCTTCCACCAAAGCCCCAGTATTTTCTGCCTCTCTGGCCATAGCCACCTCTTGAGTTTTTCTGGTGGGACTAAATTGAGCCGCTTCCGCGCGCGCTTCAGCGCGTTGGCCCTTGACCGCCGCGCCCTTCATGCCGGACCAGATTTGACCTTGTTTCTTAATAATTTGCGCTCGTTTGGCTTCAATCCTTTTCAAATCACCTTTTTCTTCCTCAACAAAATCTTTAATTTTTTCAATTTGTTCTAAACGCTTCGGCTCTATTTTGTTATAAATATCTTCAATATCAGCGCCCGCAATATCCTCCAAAAATTGAATATGGTTATAAATTTCTTGGCGTCTAGAAATATCTGCGGCAGCGCATTTTTCCAACTGCTTTCTAACATCAAACAAAATATTTTTCTTTAATTTTAAAACTTCGTCATTACTCTTGGCACTTCTTAGCAAATCCAATTTTGTTTCCAAAACCTGGCGCGCCTCGACCGGCGACCATTTTTTGGCCGATAATTCAGTCTCGGCCTTTTGAGGTGATGTTTCTTTTTTCGCCGCGGCGGCTTCGGCCGCTTCTCTCATCGCCCGTTCGGCAGCGGCATCTAAAAAATCTCTCGCCATATATTTAAAGGTTAATTTTAGTTAAATTTAAGCTAAAGATACTATAGCACAAAAAGCGACTTTTTTCAATGCCCCAAATATTTTTTACCCCACCAGGCTAAAAAATCCCGCGCGATGGGCATGGCTACGGCACTGCCCTCCTTGCCCTCCTCCACCAAAATGGTGACTACCACCTGCGGATTGCTGTAGGGCGCGAAGGAGGTAAACCAGGCGTGGTCGGGGTTTTTACTGCTCCATTGAGCGGTGCCGGTCTTACCGCCGGTTAAAAAAGGCAAAGTTTGCATCAGGCCGCAACTGCCGGCGGTGACACACTCCCTCATCCCCTGCTTGACGATTTCCATATTACCCGCCGAGACCATATTTTGATTTTTGATTTCCGGAAGAATGAACGTTTCTTTTTTGCTCACCGGGTCAATAATTTTATCCGCCAAACGCGGCCGGATAATCTTGCCGCCGTTGGCTACGGCGCTGGTCCAGACCGCCACCTGCAAGGGCGTCACCAGCAGATCACCCTGACCGATGGAAAGATTGTAAGTATCGCCCACATACCATCTTTCCTTTTTGGTTTCTTCTTTCCAATCGCGCGATGGCAAAAACCCCTCGGCCTCACCCGGCAAATCAATCCCGGTAACTTTGGCCAAATTAAAGGCGCGCATATATTTAGTGAGGCGATCCACGCCCAAACCCACAAACTTTTCATAGCCTCCGCCGACATAATAAAAAAAGGTATTAACCGACCAAGCGATGGCTTTAGTGACATTGGTGGCGCCGTGGCCGCCGGCTTTCCAGTCTTTAAAAAAATGTCCGCCCACGTCCAGTCCGCCGGTAGATAAAACCGTGGTGGCTTTAGTGATAATTTTTTCTTCTAAAGCCGCGGCGGCAATAACTAATTTAACGGTGGAACCGGACGGGTAAACGCCGCCGATGGCCCGATTAAAAAGCGGCTGATCCGGATTAACCAAATATTGCTTGTATTTAACGGCGCTGATGCCTCCGGAGAAATCATTGTTGTTAAAAGTCGGCCAGCTCACCATGGCCAGCACCGCACCGGTCTGGGGATTTAAAACCAAACCCGCCGCCTTTTTTTTGCCGGTCCGTCTAAGCATCTCTTTAATTAAATCTTCCAGTTTGTTCTGCGCCTCCAAATCAATAGACAGCACTAAATTCTGCCCGGGCGCGGGCGCTTCTTCGGCCAGCACATTTTGCTCCCGGCCCCAAGTATCAACTTCAATTTTTTTACGGCCGTATTTGCCGCGCAAGACGCCTTCATATTCTTTCTCCAAGCCCGATTTGCCAAGATAGTCGGAAGGCAGATAACCGCGGGTATGCAGCTCAGCCAGTTCTTTTTCATTGAGCTTGCCCAAATACCCCAGCACGTGCGCCAAGCTAAAAGGGGCGCCAACGGCTATTTTTTCTCCGCTTAAATAGTGGCGCTTGGTGCCTTTTTCAATTAAAACGCCGGGTAAATTAGCGCTGTTGATATACAATTTTAAAGCCGAATCATAATCCAAATTTTCTTTAATCACCAAGGACTCCAGGCTGTAAGAACCGTATCTTTTAAGAATCTCCTGAATATAATCCCCGGCCACGCCGGAAATTTGAGAAATTTGGCTAATAATTTTTTGGCGGGCCTCTTTGGCCGGCGGCAAATCTTGCGGCACGATCGCCAAAGAAAAACTGGGAACATTTTCCACCAAAGGCGTTTTAAAACGGTCAAAAATAATGCCCCGTTCGGCGATAATCGGCCGCAAGCGGAGACGATTGCCTTCGGCGAGAAGCCGGTAGGCGGAACCTTTTACGATTTGCAAATAAAAAATTCGGGAATAAATTACCACCAAACAAATAACAATAACGCCCAAAAATATTTTAATTTTTTTAGCCGTGATGCTGGTACCGAGATAGTTGCGTTTTTCCGGAGCCGGCGCGGCGCCCATCTCAAAATCAAAAGACTCTTCCACCCAGGCGTGGCGATATTTGCCAGCCAGGCGCCCTTCGGACTTGGAGCCTTCTAAATTTTTAAACGGTTCTTGGTCTATCATAATTATCTTTTACCCAGCCGAATATAAGCCGGGTTAAGCCGCCGCATAAACAACGCGGTGAGAAAATAGAAAAAAGTCAGAACGCCGGCCGTTAAAATAATTTCTAAAAAAATGTTAAACAAAATTTCCGGCAAAAGCAGATTGTAACCGCCCTTAAACAAGTTAAGAATATACAAAATTAAAACAAACAATACCCGATAAAGCAACAATCCCAAAAAAGCGGATAAAAAAATAATGTGAAGCGAGTGGTTGGTAAAAATATTAAAAAGGAACCAGCCGATAATCGCCAGGCTAAGGATAAGAGCCGAGGTAATAACCCCAAAAGGCACCGGGCTGAAAAGTTCCAATAAAAAAGCCAGAGGCAACGCCAGCCATAAAATTTTAGTCTGGCCGCTAAAAATAACCAACCAAAACAAACATAAAAAAACCGTATTAATATGGTTGAAGGGGTAGGGAAAAAGGTTAATAACCAGAAGATGAATTATAAAAATTATCATTACCCCCAAGATTAACCCCAAAATTTTGGCGAGCGATTTCATATTAATTGGTTAGCAGCACGCTGACCAGAGTGAGTTTGGCCAAATCCGCGGCCGGGGTTAAGACCGCCTGTTGAAAAGGCTGATAAGGTTCGTTTTCCACCGCCGCCACACTGCCAATAAGCAAACCGCGGGGAATATTAAGCTCCAAGCCGGAAGTAATAATCTGATCACCGACCTGCACCACCTCGTTGCGCGGAATAAAACTCATGCGCACGCTAAGGCCATAACCGCCCTCCACCACCCCCAAACTCCGCTCGTTATTTAAAACGGTAGCCGCGACTTTAATTTGATTGTCGCTGATGAGCCTGACCACCGCCAGTTGTTTTTCCACTTTGGTGATTTTGCCCACTAAAATACCGTCGCCCGCCACCACCGGCTGATCCACTTTTAAACCAGCCTCTTCTCCGACATTAATAATAATGGTTTTGTCGGCGCTGTCGGTATTTTTACCCACCACTTCCGCCGCCATCTGCGGCGCTTTGGCCCGCTGTTTGAAACTTAATTGTTTTTTAAGTTCGGTATTTTCTTCGGCCAAAATTTTGAGCTGGGCTTTGATTAACTCCTGGCCTTGCAGGTCGCCGACGCACTGGGTATAGGCGCTGAAAAATTCTTCCCGACTGTTAAAAAACCGGTAGCTATCCCCCATTTTTATACCCCACTTGTTAGTGCCAGCTAAAATTGGGGAAAGAGAATAAACCAAAAAATTTTTGACCGGATTAAGCCAGCCAAAAAAATTAAAAAAAATGAGCAATAAAACTACTGCTCCCAAATAATAATAAGTCTTTTTATCAGTTTGATAAATCATAGAAGACTTGGCCCTTAGGCGGCCCCGCGCCTATCTTTTTACCGCCGGAGAGATAGCCACCTCTTTAAGCAATTCCAGCTCGTCCAAAAGAATACCGGTACCGCGGACCACGGCGGTTAAGGGGTCGTCGGCAATGCGCACCGGAATTTCGGTGGCGCGGCCAATGAGTTCATCCAGCCCCCGCAGAAGCGCCCCGCCGCCGGCGAGAAGTATGCCGCGTTCATGAATGTCGGCCACCAATTCGGGCGGGGTAATTTCCAAGGTCGCTTTAATATTGTCCACAATCGTCCGCAAAGAGCGGGCCATGGCTTCGCGCACCTGGCTGTCGCTGATCATAACTTCTTTCGGCAATCCGGTGACTAAATCACGGCCGCGCATGGGAAATTCCATGGGTTCGGCCAGTTCCACGGCCGACCCGATTTTTATTTTTATTTCTTCGGCCTGACGTTCGCCCACGAGCAGATTAAAAACATCACGGGCGTATTGTATAATACTGTGATTGAGCTCATCGCCGGCGATTTTTAAAGATTTCCACTTAACAATGCCCGAAAGAGAAATAACGGCGATGTCGGTGGTGCCGCCGCCGATATCCACGATAAAATTACCCACTGGTTCACGGATCGGCATGCGCGCGCCAATAGCCGCGGCCATGGGTTCTTCCAAAATCCAGACCTCGCGCGCGCCGGCATTAAGCACCGCGTCGCTGATGGCCTTTCTTTCCACTTCGGTAATCTCCAGAGGCGCGCCGATAACCACGCGCGGACGGGTAAAAAAACTGGAGCTGTCTTCGTGCACTTTATCCACAAAGTAGGTCATCATTTTTTCGGTCACTTCAAAGTCGGAAATAATGCCGCCGGAGAGGGGCCGGGTGGTAATAATATGCGGCGGGGTTTTGCCGAGCATCTCTTTGGCTTCATTGCCCACGGCCAGCACTTGTTCGGTGCGAGTATTTACCGCCACCACGCTGGGCTCGTTGATGACAATCCCGCGGCCTTTGACATACACCAAAGTATTGGCCGTGCCCAAATCCACGCCTAAATCTTTTCTAAAGCGGTTTAAAAGCTGGCTAAACATAATCAGTAGGAATGGAATTACGGCGGTTAGTAAAAATTAGTCCTTCCAAAGCCAAAAGCAACAACACCAATAAAATTCCGTTCCACCAGGTTAACAAACGAAGCTGTAACAATAGGAGGGAAAAAATTACGGCCGCGGCCAAAATTATGGCCTGCCTGAAAGTTCTTTTAACATGGCGAAAAACAACTTCGTCGTCTTTTAAAATCTTCCAGCGCACCAAAAAACCGATAACGGAAAAGAGCCCAAAAATGGCTAAGAATAGGCTGGCGTAAAAAAAGAAAAAGCCCAAAAATCCGGCTTGGGTCGGGTCCAGGCTTAAAATAACAAAAAACCAGGCCACAAAACAAACCACGGTGCCAATGGACATTAGAATTAAGTATTGGCGCAAGGTCATAAGATATAATTACTGTTATTTTAGACCAGTTAGCCGGTTTTGACAAGAGGCCATTTTTAGGCTAAATAACGGATCTTTTCTACCTGTAAATTGTCAAATCTTTTATTAATTTCATTGATAATCCGGCCTTCGCTGATCCGGATATCCCGAGCGGCCGTTAAACTTAAACAGGTAATGGTTAAAACCCGTCCCTTGAGGTAAACAGCCCGGGCCTGGTCAACGATTTCTTCGCCAAAAAAATTTTGAAGAACCAAATTGGCCGCTTCCACCACCTGGGCCGAGAGAGCGCCGCGTAAAATTTGCGACTGCTGGGCTTTGGATTGAATTAAACTGCCTAAAGATTTCATACTCTAAATTCACAGATATCTCTAAAATCACAATGATCGCAGGCAAAACTGCCGGGCGTGGCAATAAAATCTAAACTATGAATTTTGTCCAAAATTTCCACAATCTCTTCTTCAACTTTGGCTAATTCTTTATCTTCGCCTAAAAAAGAAATTTTTACATCGTCATTAAGATAATAATAGGTTAACTGGCCTGGCTCGCCGATATTTTTGTATTCCGGCAGCTGCAAGAGGGCGATTTGATAAATTAAAAGCTGATCTTTATCCTCGCCGGTCACTTTTTCCTTGGCCCGGCCGGTTTTATAATCAATAATTTCCAACTTGCCGTCCGGCAATTGATCCACGCGGTCTATGCGTCCGCTCAAAATATATTTTCCGATTCTTATTTTGAAATAACTCTCTAAGGCCACCGGCACGGTCCATTTGCCAGTGTGCGATTTATAAAAGGCGCGTAAAATTTCCTGCCCTTTTTTAAAATAACCTTCGCGTTGTTTCTTATCTTTATACCAATCCGGTATCCAGCAAACTTCATAAATTTTTAAAAGTTCATCCAATTCCGGAACTTTAATCTCTCCTTTTTGAATTGCGGCTTTTTGAACGGTACCAAATAAACTCCCCTGCTCCACTTGATTTAATTCCTGCACCCGGCCGTAAAACTTTTGCAAAGTGGCGTGCATGCTTTGACCAAAACTAAACACTCCACTGCCTTTGGTAGGCACTTTTAAGACATTGGCCAGTTTATATTGATAGGGGCAAGTGCGGTAAGATTTGATTTGCGAAAAAGAAAATTTTTCCGGGAGTTCAAAAACAAACTTGGCTTTCTCCTCTTCGGGACGGCAAACCCCCTTGTATTCCCCCTTAGAAAGGGGGAAGGGCTGGCCTCCTCCCCTTTCTAAGGGGAGGTTGGGTGGGGTTGCCGTCCTTTGCGTCACAAAACCCAATTCCTCCAAAAATCGGCTGGCTTTTTTATTTCTCTGTCCGCCGTAATCACTGGCGCTTAATAAATAAAGCCGGTCCTTGGCGCGGGTAACTCCGACATAAAACAAACGGCGCTCTTCTTCAATATGACTATCCCCTTCCGGCAATTGTTCTTTAATTAATTCCAGCGGTATCTCAATCGGTTCGCCGCGCCGACGCGAAGGAAAACGATCCTCCACCAAATTAACCATAAACACATATCTGAATTCCAAGCCTTTGGCGCCATGAACGGTTAAAATATTTACCGAATCGGGAGTGTCCGACGGCTGTTGCATTTTTCCTTCTTCCCCGCCTTCAGAAATATTTTGGTAATATTCCATAAACCCGGCCACGCTGGCTCCGGGAATCGCATCCTCATAAGATTTAAGATAATCAAAAAATTGCTGGAGATGATAGATCCGGCGGATGACTTCCCTGTTGCCGGCGTTTTCGCCTTTGGTTAAATAGGCCAAATAACCGCTGGCAAATAAAAATTCGTACAAAATAATAGTGGGTTTTTCCACCCGCGCGTTTTGCCGGCCGGCCTCAATAACTTTAAAAATCAAATCCCTGGCCTTTACGGCTTCGGCCGAAAATCTTATTTCCCCGTCGCGTTTTAAGGCTTCATGCAAGGAGACGGCTTTCTTTTTGGCAAAATGCGTTAATTTTTGCAAATCCTGTTCCGGAAATTTTAAAAATGGCAAAAGCAGGAGGCGGTAAATAGCCGTGGATTCATGATAATTGTCGGTGGCTTTAAAAAAGTTAAGGCAATCCAAAATAACGCTCTGGCGGAAAAGTCCGCTGGAAGCTAAAAATTCATAGGGTACGCCCTGTTTTTCCAAAGCATTTAAAAACGGCTCGGCATGGCTGTTGGCGCGCGCCAAAATGGCAAAGTCATCCCAAACCGCTTCTTTATCCGCGCTTTTAATTTTTTTGATTTCTTCCACCACAAATTTAACCTCATCATCCAAAGTTTTTTCGTGGGAGTGGACTACACAATTGTCATCCTGAGGCGCTACACGCCGAAGGATCTCTGTCTTTTTTGTTTTGGACAGAGATTCTTCACTTCGTTCAGAATGACAGCTAACAAGCCGCTTGTCTATGCCGAGTTTTACTTCCAGCCTATCCGGGTCGTTATTTTTAATAAGCTTGTAAGCCGCGTCCAGAATTTTTTGGTCAGAGCGGTAATTTTCGGTAAGCACAATTTCTTTGGCCTCAGGAAAGTCGTCCTTAAACCGCAAGATATTGGAAACCGAAGCTCCGCGGAAAGCGTAGATACTCTGGTCGTCGTCGCCCACCGCCGTGAGCTGGGACTTAGCCGTGGTGATAAGGCGGACAAGATTATACTGCGCCCAGTTTACATCCTGAAACTCGTCCACCAAAATAAACTTATAACGCTCCTGCAGGCCTTTTAAAATATTAGGCCGTTTGGTTAAAAGCTGGTTAGTGTAATAAATCAAATCGCCAAAATCCAGGGCGTTATTGTCCAAAAGCAATTGATTGTAAGTGTGGTAGGCGCTGGCGATTTCCGTGAGCCGGCTTTTTTCCTCGCGGTTAGTGTCGTCCTTGCCCAGCTTAACTTCTTCGGCGTACTTTAAATAGTCGGCCGGAGAAATAAGTTCATCTTTGCATTTAGAAAAATGTTTAAGAAGTTCGTGAATATGGCGGGTGGGGTTGCCCAAGGGTCGGTAATAATCCAGATCAAACTTGTCTAAATTTTGCCGGACCAAAAGCCAGGCATCGGTGGCAGTAAATAATTTAAATTGATTGGGTAGGCCGATGTCCAGCGCAAAGCGTTCTAGCAGGCGCTGGCAAAAAGAATGAAAAGTGGAGATTTGCAGATCCACATAACCCATCTCTACCATCTTATCTACCCGCTCCACCATCTCATTGGCTGATTTATCGGTAAAAGTCAACGCCAAAATTTCCTCCGGCTTGGCCAGTTCTTTCTCCAAAAGGTAAGCAATCTTGCGGGTAATCACGGTGGTCTTACCGGTTCCGGCGCCAGCCACAATGAGTAGCGGGCCAGCCACATATTCCACGGCCTCTTTTTGAGCGTTATTGAGTTTATTTTCGGACATACAAAAATACGCTTAAGTTGAGCGTATTATATCTTAAAAAGAAAAGACCAGCAACCTGTCGGCCGTTGGTCTTTTTATTACTTAATAAATCCACCTGCCTG
>JBBUBK010000024.1:1465-2802 GCA_038058265.1 Patescibacteria group bacterium | reverse complement strand
CCCGATGGTCCCACTAGGGCCAGCCGTTCGTGGGACTTAACCATTAAATTAAACTTGGAAAGAACTTGCCTGGTTTCGTGATAATTAAAATCAACTTCTTTAAATTCAATTTTGCTTTCAGTCATCTTTAACACTTTGGCCCCCGGGACATCCATAATTTCCGGCGGGGTGTTTAAAATTACAGTCATTTCTTCGGCATCAGCCAGATTTTGATAGATACGGCGAATATTACGGCCAAAATCCCAAAGCATACTGATCATGCTGATGACATAGGCTTGAAGCAAAACAAAATCACCAACGGTAAGTGTTCCTTTCTGCCAAAAGCCGACAGCCAAATAAAGCATGCCGACTTCCAAGGAGAACATTAAAAAACTTTGAATCGCTTCAAATAAAATATCCAGATTCCAGCTGATTCTGGTCCATTTGCGCACGTTGCCGATGGCTTCGGCGTAATTTTTCATTTCCCGGCCGTAACCGGTAAATAATTTCACGCTCAAGTGATTGGTAATGGTATCGGCCAAGACTCCGCTAGCTTTGGTCTCGGCGGCGTTGCGCTTGAGGTCATAGTTCAACTTATATTTGGTAAAAGTCCAGTTGATGAGCATGAAGCAGACAACCCAGCCCGTCAATGCCCAGCCTAAAACACTATTACGACTGAAGACCACCGCAATCATCAGCGACATTCTGACCGTAAGCGTCATGATGTTCCAAAAAAAGCCGTCGGCGATGCCTTCGTAAGCGCGGACAAACCAATTAACTCTTTTTACCAGCGAGCCGACAAAACTGTTATTGAAAAAATTAAAAGACAGTCGGTGCAGATAACGGAAACAAGTATTGGCCAGGTCCTCCATGACTTTGGCTTCCAAATAAGCGCCATAAAAACTGGAAACTCGCCAAGCCACCCATTCCACGCCATGAAGCAAGGCGATAAAAATTAAAATTTGGACCAGACCGGAGACAACACTGCCTCTATCCAGGTTGCCGGCCGACAAGAGGTCAATGAAATTTTTCATGTAAATCGGCACGACCACGTTGATCACAGCGCCGCCGGCAATGGCAAAAACCACGGTAAAAAACACCAACCGATAACGGTGAGTGTGCTGCCAATATAATTTTAGGGTTTTTCGGGTATTTTCCTGCATAAATCAATTAAAACACATCTTTCCCCGCTTTTAGGCGGGGTTTCTATTATAGAAGACGCAAAAAAGAACAAAATATTACGCTAGGCGGGCGTGTTTATCCTTACCGGAAGCCACGATGAGAGCGTGGAATTCATTATATAAACGGGTTGTCCGTTTACTTATAACAAACAGGCCACCACTGCTGGGGCCCATAAA
>JBBUBK010000024.1:0-1365 GCA_038058265.1 Patescibacteria group bacterium | reverse complement strand
CAGACGCAACGATCCCCTTCTTCCTGCAAGGGCCGGCCGCATTTTAAGCACTTTTCCATAGGCTTTGTTAGTTAATTTTGCTTTGAGGAAGATTTTTGTATTTGCGAGCGACGCGGAGGCGGTTCATTTCGCGGTCAATGATGGCCTGAAGTTTGGCAAAATCCACATCCTGAACATTTTTAATCTTGGCCATTTCTTCTTCGGCGCGTTGGCGGGCCTCCTCGGCGCGCGCCACATCTATTTCTTCGGCGCGTTCGGCGTTATCGGCCAAGACCACTATTTGATTCTCCCCTTTTACCTCCACAAACCCGCCGGCTACGGCTATAACCTGATCGCCGGCATTATCTTTAAGCTTAAGCTCGCCGGCCTTAAGCACGGTGACCAGCGGAATGTGGTTGGGTAAAACGGTAATTTCGCCGGTCATGGTGGGCAACGAGATCTGAAGCACGCCGTTGTTTTCATAAACGGTTTTTTCCGGCGTGACGATTTTGAAATTTAAAGTGGACATAATTATTTTACATCCTCAATTCCGCCTTTCATATAAAAGGCCTGCTCGCCCTTGTCATCATGCTTGCCGTCCAAAATTTCACGGAAGCCCTTAATAGTATCGGCGAGCTTAACATATTTTCCCGGGGAACCGGTAAAGACTTCGGCCACAAAGAAAGGCTGAGACAAGAATTTTTGAACCCGGCGAGCGCGCGCCACGGTGAGCTTGTCTTCGTCGGATAATTCTTCCATACCCAAGATGGCGATGATATCCTGTAAATCTTTATAGCGCTGAAGGATGCGTTGAACTTCCAAGGCCGTGCGATAATGCTCCACGCCGACGATGTTGGAGTCCAAAACAGTAGAGTTGGAATCCAGCGGATCCACGGCCGGATAAATACCAAGTTCGGTCAGCGAACGATTTAAAACGACGGTGGAATCCAGGTGGGCAAAAGTGGTGGCCGGGGCCGGGTCGGAGAGATCGTCGGCCGGCACATAAACCGCTTGCACCGAGGTAATGGAACCCTTGGCGGTGGAAGTAATGCGTTCCTGCAGGGCGCCCATTTCCGAGGCCAAGGTGGGCTGATAACCCACGGCCGAAGGCATACGGCCTAAAAGGGCTGACACCTCGGAACCGGCTTGAGTGAAGCGGAAGATATTATCTATGAATAAAAGCAAATCTTTGCCTTCTTCGTCGCGGAAATATTCGGCCATGGAGAGAGCGGTAAGGGCCACGCGGGCGCGAGCGCCCGGTGGTTCATTCATCTGACCAAAAACCAAGGCGGTTTTGGCCAGTACGCCGGATTCTTTCATCTCGCGGTATAAGTCGTTGCCTTCACGGGAGCGTTCACCCACGCCGGCAAACATGGAATAACCGCC